>NZ_JASDCB010000111.1:0-5684 GCF_030408135.1 Pseudoalteromonas sp. APC 3691
GGTTTATATTCAATGGAAAAAGTAAGTACAGGATGGCTTGCTCAATCGGCGTTTAGAAAATAAGCCGAAGGGATAGAAGAATACAGGAGCCGTATACGAGGCCCGTACGTACGGTTCTGTGAGAGGGGTGAGGCAAAAGCCTCACCCTACTCGATGTGTTTGTAATTTAAGAGTTTTATACCAATTCGATTAATTAAGTGATCTATTTTGCGCTAAGAAAATAGGGTTGATAACAAGGCAAAAATTTCGTTATTTAGTTGTTATCACTAATTGCTCTTGCATTGCCTCCTGCCTCCATGCAGTCGTATATCAGAAATTCTTAACGCAGTTAGCGTCAGGTTTAATCCTTCAAATCGATTAAGTATTACTGCGTGTTGATATTATATATTCTAAAAATAAAAAAACCGCATTAATAAAATGCGGTTTGTAAAAATATAAACTAAAAACTGTTTTTAATTATTAAAAATAACCACGAACACCAAAGCGGAAGTTTCTGCCTGGTAGTGGGGCTTTATCTTTAATAAATGAGCTATGTACAAAACCTAACTCGTCGGTAATGTTATCTACATTTATATAAAGTTGTGCATCTACCGCACCTAAATCAAGTTGGTAATTAGCTTGTGCGTCAAATAACGTATAACCATCGGTTTGTGTTTCAAACGCAGTTACATCGTTTTGATCAAAGTAATGAGTACCTGTAAGCGTTAGTTGTAAATCACCTAAATCATACTGTAGCTCCGAGCCTAATTTATTGGCTGGAATACGCGGTAGGTTACCTTCATCATCTTTAAGTTTTGCACGAGTTGAGTCACCAAATACTTTAACCATAGCGCTTGATGTAATTTGATAGTGAGCATCAAATTCAATACCATATAGCTCTGCATCTTTGCTGGTAAACTGATAAACCGCAACGGCATCATCATGTGCACCAATAGCCGATTCTAAACCATCTTCTTCATCGTAAACTAAACCTGTATTTTCTTGGAAGTAGAAGTTTTTAATATCGTTATAGAAAAAGTTAACTGTGTAACCAAAATCACCGCTAAAGCGTCTAAAGCTTAAATCTAAGTTTGTTGAAGTTTCCTGTTTGATATTTTCTGGCTCAAAATGCGCTTCATTATCTTCAATATTGTAACCAAGGCCTAGCTCGTAAGTGCCAGTTGCAATGTGTAAACCGTTAGATAAAAGCTCTGCCGAAAGTGGTGCTCGTTCTGAATGAGAAATACTCGTAGCGATACTATGACCCGGCTTGTATTGCCAAATGGCACCAGCAGAGGCACTTAAATTGGTAAAACTTTCGTTATACCCAATGGTTTCTTCGTCGCTGTGATCTATCTCTACTTCACCGTGGCTATGCTCGTGTGCCGTGATTTGGCTTTCAATTTTGTAATCTTCAACACGTGCGCCAAGTTCAATTGTAATGTCGCCAAATTCACGTTCTTCTAGTAAATATAATGCGTTAGTTGTAGTTACACTTGCGGGTGTAAAGGCTTCTTCACCAATTGCATCGTAGTCAGAATCGCTGTAGTGATAGCCCATCATTCCGTGCCAATCAGCAAACTTATGCTCTACATTTAAACGTGCTTCAGTCGTTTTATTTTTAAAAGTAGTACCAATTTCGCCATCTTCAATTTCGCTGTGTGAATAATCTGTGTAGCCAACACGTAGGTTGATGGTTTCAATCCAGTTATTATGAAGGGCGTAACTTACAAGCCCTTGCCAGCGATCTTGCTCTAAATGTGCATAAACCGGCTCTTCAGCTGCTTCGTCTTCATGTTCTGCATGCTCTTCTTCAGTTTCACCTTCGTGATCGTGATGATGCTCATGCCCAGGAATACCGTAATCGGTATCAATACTACCGTACGAAAAACCAATCGTTAAATGATCGCCAACATAGCTAGTACCAAAGTTAAGTGTTTCGCTATCAATAAAAGTATTTTCTACCGAGCTTTCGGTTTCAACATCGCCATCATCGTCGGCAATAGTAAAGGTCGGTGTTTGGTAATCATCGCCGCTGCGCTTAGTACCATCAAAATGAAAGTTAAAGCCTTCATTACCTGTTTCAAGTTTTGCAGCTACGGTGTTTGAATTTGACACCGTATCGTGGCTGTATTCAGCA
Organism: Pseudoalteromonas sp. APC 3691; assembly: GCF_030408135.1. Classification (NCBI taxonomy): domain Bacteria; kingdom Pseudomonadati; phylum Pseudomonadota; class Gammaproteobacteria; order Alteromonadales; family Pseudoalteromonadaceae; genus Pseudoalteromonas; species Pseudoalteromonas sp. APC 3691. The sequence continues at coordinate 2,120 of NZ_JASDCB010000111.1, forward strand.
GCGCCTGTAAGCTCGTCGATATTGCTAGTAGGAATACGGTTATCAACCACGTTTACAACGCCACCAATTGCACCAGAGCCATAAAGTAGGGTACTTGGACCGCGCAACACTTCAATTTGCTCTGCCGCTAGGCTGTCGCTTGATGTCGCGTGGTCTGGGCCAATTCGCGACGCATCGCTGGCATCTAATCCATTTTGTGTGATTTTAACGCGAGGGCCATCTAAACCACGAATAATTGGGCTTGATGATACAGGGCCAAAGTAACTTGCATTTACGCCTGGTAAACCTTTAAGAGTTTCGCCAAGTGTTGGTTTAGATTTATTTCTTAATTCATCACCAGATAGCACACTTACAGGAGAAATCATTTCTAGGCTGTTCTTATGAAGTGCAGAGGCATAAACAACCACTGTTTCAACCGATGTTGGTTTAAGTGACACAGACAGATTATTTGAAGATTCGGTAACAGCAATACGAGAGTCGATGTAGTTGTCTTTACTAATATGTAATTGGCTGTTTGCATCTATATCGATAGCAAACTCGCCTAAATCATTACTTTTAACGCTTTGGTTTTTGCCATGGACATGGATAGAGGCATTTTTAATAGGTTGATTTTTATCATCCATTACTTTACCAGTAACGGTTGCAGCCAAAGCTGATTGAGAACATAAAACAGAAAAAATAGCAGAGGAGATTAATGTTAACTTTGTCATGGATATATTGGTTCGTGGTTATTATGTTGTGATATAATATAACACCGCAAAATTAACGAATCAACAATGTTATAGTATAACTTTGAATTTTGCGATGAATAATCTAAAAATGACGATTAAGCCAATATTATAAAAATTCAAATAATAGGTTTGTGAATAGAAAACTTATCTATTTGATCGAAGAACTCATAGCGCTAACCGGTAAACCTATGTATTTAATAGCGGCTATCTATCATTATCGCATCTAGTTTATGCTGCGCTCTTGTCTGATTTGTTATATCTACAGATTCAATCATTTCGCATTCGTCGCGGATCATCTCTGAAATAAGACTAGGGTAGTGGCGGCAGTCTTCTGGGCGGTCGAGGTAAATACTGCAGGTATACATATTTTTAGCGAGAGGATCTTTTTTAGGCGCAATTTCTAAAAATGGGCACACTTGAAGTCTTAAGCCTGTTTTTGGGTCAAACCAAATTTCGTTGTTTTTAACGTATTCATAAATTTCGGGGTTAAAGAGCTCCCATAAATCTATTTCCTCTTTCGTTGCGCTTAAATCGCCGCCGCCATATTTAATACAGCATTTACCACACTGGTTGCATTCTTTCATAATTGGCTAATTTAGTTGGCTGTTAACGAATTTAAGTTAGTTATTAGGGCGTGTTGACCTTTCGTGGTTGATTTTGCAGCTGTATGTTTGGTTTTTAGGCAAGGCAGAGCCTATGTAGTGTGGTTATTCCCCATAAATAGGCGATAACGCAGCATAAATGCCGAACATGCGCTGCCCTTTGGGTTCTTTCTAGGGGCGATTAACTCTTTGTTGCTCGGTTTTTACTTAGCCCACTAGGTTACAAACCTCGCGCCGCGATTAAATCGCCCCTAGATTGAACAAATTTCAATCCACAAAGGTCAACACGCCCTAGTGTAGCACCAAATTTATTATTAACGCTCTACTGAATTTACCCATCCTTTAATTTTTGGGTGTGTAAACAATAGTTAGATACAATAACTTAAGTTAAAACCCCTTGTTACATTTTATATAGTACAGGCTTTATTTAATGGTTTACTCTAAAGGTAGCGAAAAATGTTACAAACCCCGCTTGAGCAACTGTGTGATTGTTAAATGTTGCTGAGCGCGGATACCTAAGCAGGGCGTTATTATGAAAGAGGCTGTCACTAAGTTAAAAACAGAATTTAATGCAAAGTTATTGTATTGGAACAATCTTAAAAGTAGCAAAGCTAAAGCGGCAATCATCCTATTATTTTTAGTTGTCATTGCACTTAAAGTGTTTACGACCATTTTTACGTTGGATTGGGTTGCAAGTTTATTCAGCGTGTAAGTTTACCAAGAGTAATTGCGATAAAGTTTAATCACAGAGTGTTTAACGCCTACGCGATGTTCATTATTAATGTATTATTACGCTATACACCAAATTAAATAAATCAGTTGTTTAAATACGTTTTATAATGACTGTAATGATACATTTTAGCTAAATTGAGTGAGTAAATGAGTTTAGCTGCATTAAAGGATAACCAGTGATGATGAATACAAAAGTATATAAAGCGGTACATGATCTAGCAGAAGATTTAATGGCGGCGGCTAACAAAAATAACCGTGAAAAGTTTGAGTCGTTATTTGCTCAATTAAAAGCTATTTGTATTGAAAACGAAAACACCTCAAAAGATCACCCTGTACAATGGGAAACTTTAGCTGATTTTACCGAAGAGTTAGAAGAGGCAATTACTACTTACGAAAAAGCATTAGAAAAGTCGATTGCGATTAATAACAAAGATCACATGTCGTCGGTTTCTTTTTCAATGGCTACATTACAGCTTGAGCTTGGCCAAAAAGATGAAGCTATTAAAAACCTTCAAAATGCTAAAGTCAGCGCCAATAAAATTGAAGACAAAGAGCTTAAAGCTGAAATACACGACCTACTAGAGTCGCTTATTGAAGAAGAAGGTTAAATACATAAAAGTATAACTTATCCATATTAAATGTGATTTTTGTGGATTTAGCTTGAGCTTAATAAAGCGCTGATGGTTTATACCCTCAGCGTTTTTTATGTTCGCTATAAATACTAAACCAAAAGAAAAGGCTTACTATTGAGCTAGCTTATTCATAAAGTCGACAATGTACTTTGCAATTTCTACTGGTTTTTCTTCAACGCTAAAGTGCCCTGAATCGAGTAAATGCAGTTCAGCGTTCGGTACATCTTTTAAGTATGCTTTAGCGCCTTCGGCTATAAACGCAGGGTCGTTTTTACCCCATACAATTAACGTTGGTGGTTGGTACTTGCGTAAATAAGCTTGCCACTTTGGATAGTCGAGAAGGTTGTTGTAGTAATCTTGTAGCAATTGCACTTGAATTACTCTATCGGCTTTGGTTTGTAAAAAGTGAAGATCATGCGTCCAGCTATCTGGGCTCATCACTTCTGGGTTACTTTGTACGTCTCGTAAATACTGCTTATTAATAATGGCTTGTTCAGACGTGTACGAATAAATTTTATCTTGCTGAGCTTTCGAACTATCTTCATTCGCGGCTTTAAAAAATGCTTGCCTCGGTAGGGTTAGCCCCTCTAAATACGCATTACCATTTTGTACAATAAGTGCATCAAGTTTATTAGGATTATTTAACAACATTCTAAAGCCTACAGGTGCTCCAAAGTCTTGTATATATAGGCTGTAGCGCTTTACTTTAAGCGTTGTTAGTAACCCTTCAACGTATTGAGCTAGGGGCTGTTGATCTTTGTAGTACATATATCAATCAGCCCACATTGGTAGCCACATCATAGTAAATGCTAAAGCGAGCATTGAATGATAATTTCGTTCAAGCTTTTCATACCGCGTGGCTATCCCT
>NZ_JASDCB010000112.1:0-5659 GCF_030408135.1 Pseudoalteromonas sp. APC 3691
AATAGTGGACTCTAGTCCCATTTTGAGACTTTTTGCACTAACCCTTACGTTTATTTTTTAGATCCTTAACTGCTTCACTCAGGTAATTATCAATTAAATATTGCACAATTGTTGACGTTTTTATCGTTTCTCTAGTTGCTATCGTTATGTCTACGGCTGCGTCCTGCAACATCTCTTTTCGTTCTCCATTAATAGCAATAGTAGTGTCTTTACGGTTTTTCATCTGCTAAAAATCTCGGTTAAATATTCATGCAACTATACAACATTTAAAAAATAATTATGAAATATGTTTACATGTATTAAATTCTAGGACTATAATCCTTTAAATTATTTATTTCGTGTTTACATGTAATGATTGACCTCTTAACTATAAAGATACCATTTGTTGAATCGATAGTTGCTATGTCTCCTGACGGGGAAAGCGGCCTTATTGATTTGCGTGAGTGTCAAAAAAGAGGTTGTAGAATGGCTGCTGGCGATGTTGTTTTTACTGATAACGACTATCGACTTGATGCAGAAAATATATGTCTTGCTGAGGTTTCAGCATTAATTCACCCGTTCGAATCATTACCTAGTTCTTGGTCTACATTAGCTTTCAAAGTTAGGGCGGGTGGTCAAAACTACTACCCATACATTGAATTAAAAGCAAGTCCTGCAAAATTACTACAAGGTCACAACGTTTACGGAACATGTAACGTTATGCTTTGTATTGATTCGCTTATCACTGCTTTTTGCTATGCACTACCAGACATGGCCGAAATTTTAGAATTCAAAAACGCTGAACTTGCACAGATAGATTGCACTTTTAGCGCTCACTTAAGCACCGAATCAGATAGTAGAAACGTAATTCATGCATTACGCAACATATCAAACGGACAAACAAGGGGTGCTAAATCTGCATTTGATACTACTGCATATTTTGGCAAAGGCTCACGTCATAAAAGACTAAAAGCCTATTTAAAACAGTTTGAGTTACAAGACCAAACAAATAAAGCACAAGCAAATTACGAAAAAACCAAAAGCCAAGTTTATAAAAATCAGCTTGAAGCAATGACAGCACCAGAAGTACAAGAATTCGCAAAAAATGCATTACGCCTTGAAGCTAGCGTTATGCCAAGAATGTTAAAGCGTCTTGGTATACCTACTAATATTTGGGCATTTGAAACTTATAGCGAATCATTTGATGGGTGTTTAATACAGCAATTATGGAAACAATCTTGGTCAGACATATTTAAAACGTTCGAAGGTGCAACCATGCGTACTTATTCAGATACAGAAATTCACGAAAACCTGAAACAGTATTTTAAAACTGAAACTAAAAATGGCTTTAGCTTTTCAAAAGCTGACCGCTTATTTAGAACTTTTAGAATGATGAAGCACGAAGGCTGGGAAGAAGTTAAGGCGACAATGCCAAAAGCTACTTTTTACAGAACCATTGAAGATTTGACTAAAGTTGTGCCTAAAGCTTATTTACAAAATTTACAAGCAACTGCTTCTAATGTTGTCCCGCTTATACGTTTTGTAAATGTTGATTTTAGCAAACAGCATCCTAGCAATTGGGTAGAACCTCAGCGTTTGTCAGACCAATATCAGTTACCAGAAAATCGCGAATTACTGAGATTAGTATCATGATTTATATGTCTTGGCTTTTTTTATTCATCGGTTATACCCAGCTTTTCATGTATGAATATCATTTGGCTATAGTCTCTTTTCTTTTTTCTATAAATTTTATTTTATGGATGAATACAACTAATTACTTTCAGTCTTATTTATTTACAAACCAATTCACAGACGGCCAACATGCCGCAATTGAACAATATAACGAGGATACAAAATCATGAGTGTAATAATTGAAATTTTAGGCACTAATGGTGCAAACGTACCAACACCAAGAACATTTCCAGCTAAAGGCGATAAACCTGCAAGAACTGTTTTTGAACAAAAAGCTTATGCACATATGGGGGGTGTATTTCCTGTTGAATTTAAAATTACTTTTGATGACCATAAAGATGCTTATGAAATTGGTAAATATGAGCTTGCACCTTCATCTTATAAGGTTAACCAATACGGCCAATTAGAACTTGATCGCTTTGGCATGAAATTAAAACCTTACACAGATTTTGCTGATAAAAAGGCAAGCTAATGCAATGTATTTATCTTAATGCTGACGGCACATTAAGCCCAACAAGTGAAACATTAGAACAATGTACAGGTTACGTTTTAGTGCCTTCACACGATGCGGCTTCATATGTCGAAAGCATTCAGATAACGGCTCTCGAAGTTGGAGAGTCATTCACTTGGGGTTTCGGCCTCATAATATTTTTTGGCTTCTTATCCTATAAAGCGAAGGTAGCCAAAGGCGTTATAAAATTACTTTAAATTAAGGAATAAAATTATGGCTGATATATTCGCAGCAGTAGATTTAACAACAGTAGCAGCATTTGTAACAGGTGCGATGGTTATTGTTGTCGGTGTGGCAATGGCGTTTAAAGGCGGTATCTTAGGTAAACGTGCAATACGTGCTGTTTAATTAGGGGATTTAATTTATGGGTGGCTTAATTGTCGCCCTTATCCTCACTATAATAGCGATGATAGGGGCTTTAGCTGGTTTTATTGTGTGTCGTAACTTTGGTTGGGGTTAGCTGCCAATGAAATATTTAATTTTAATACTGGCGCTTATTAGCGCTTTTTTTGTTTCTGCTGATTCTGTTGATTCTGTTTCTCCTCAAATTTACACTCTTGGTTCTTGTAAAGGTAATTCAACAAATTCTATGGGTATCACTTCCGATGAGTGTTTATCTTTAGTTAATGCTGATGCTACATCAAGGTCATTAATTGGCACTTACCAAAGAACTGAAGTTGTCGTATTCGCTGAGACTGAATTTGGTTCAGCGCTTAGATATAATGTTTATACTAATAAATTTTCTTATATTGGTTTTGCTGAATTCATTCCAACTTCGAAAGAAGACCCAGAACCTGAAGAACCTGAAGAACCTGAAGAACCTGAGCTAGACCCTGACTGCCCAGAACCAACTGATTCTGACCCTTTTGTTTCTGGTACTTCTTCTGGCTCAACATCTGTTTGTTATCCTGCTTCTGGCGGCCGTCAATGTGAAATTCAAACTGATGAAAATGGAGGTTATTATTTACCAATTTCTTATGGTTCAGCTGAACCTGTTGCATGCGTTCCTGACCCGGAAGAACCGGAAGAACCGGAAGAACCGGAAGAACCTGAAGAGCCTGAAGAGCCTGAAAATCCTGATAATCCTGATAAAACTCCTGACCCTGATTCACCTGAAGACCCAAAAGAAGGAGATGATTCAGACAAAGAAAATGATATCGATGCGCTTAATCAGGTTAATGATAATTTAAAAATTATTAACGATAGCATTAATCGTGAAGAAGAATCGCATCGAGAAAGATTAGACCGAATAGCTAAAGAGGTTCAGGGTTCAAATCAGTTATTAGCGACCGTTAAAGAAAATACATTAAATATATACAAAGGAACTTTAAAAACTGAAGAAGTAATTAGAGACCAAATAAAAGAAGTTGTTAAGGTTAAAGAAGAAGTTGAGGGCGTTAAAACTGCAACTGAAGGCGTTAAAACTGCAACCGAAGGCGTTAAAACTGCAACCGAAGGCGTTAAAACTTCAACTGAAGGTGTTAGGACTGAGGTAGTAAAAGGTAATGATTTACAGGCTGAGATTTTGGGCGAATTAAAGAAACAAAATAATACAAATGTTGAAAATAAATTTAATCCTAATGAGTCACAAAGTTTTTATGAGTCAGTTTACGAAAATGGCTTTCAGGGAGTATGGGATACACAAAGCGAATCCATTTTACAAACTGGTTTTTTTCAATTTTTAGAGCAATTCAAATTAAGTTTTGCTGGCGGTTCTGCCCCAGATATGAAGATTTGTTTTAATGTTTTGATTGATATGGGTTGCAAGGTTATTCCTTTTGATTGGACAGTTATCCTTCCTTTCCTAAAACTTTGCATTCTTTTAACTGCTGCATTTGCTTGCCGCAAAATTATATTCGGGGGTTAATATGTTGGATTGGTTTGCCACTACTTGGAACGAATTTAAAACTTTTCTTTGGAGCATAGTTTTATCAGTTCAAGAAATGCATAAGGATTTAACTATTTGGATGTTTGATAGTTTTTTAAATATAAGTCGCTTAGCACTTGAGGGTGTTGATACATATTTTTCTGGTTTGGATGTTACTTCTTACACTAGTTCTATACCAAGTGAACTCGGTTGGTTTCTCAATCAGATTGGTGTACCACAAGCTTTAACTATGATTGTTACATCTTTAACTATTAGACTTGTTCTGCAATTAATTCCATTTACTAGACTAGGAAGTTAAGCCAATGATTAACGGTATTCAAGGTAAACCAGGTGGCGGCAAAAGTTATGAAGCCGTTGTAAATCACATAATTCCAACTGTTACTCAAGATAAAAGGAAAGTAGTAACCAATTTGCCTTTAAATGTAGATAAATTTTGTGAGGTCTATGGCGAATTTTGTAGAGATTTAATTGAAATAGTTGATGGTGAATTTCACAATTACGGTGGTAAACGTCCTTTTTCAACAAAAGATTTCTTTTTAAAGTATCAAGATTGGCAAAACGAAAAAGGCCAAAAGGTTTACTTTTTTGTTGATGAATGCCACTTGGCCATGCCCAGTACTGGCACTGAAAAGGAATTAACTGAGTTTTTTAGTATGCATAGGCATTACGGTTTTGACATTATGCTCATCACTCAAAACTTTAGAAAAGTTAATCGTGATATTAAGGACATGATTCAATTAACCTACCGTTGCATTAAAAAAGCACATATGGGTCAAAATCACTTATACATTTTAAAAGTTCATGATGGTGTAGGAACCTCACCTTCAACTGTTTTTAGCACTAACGAACGTGAATATGATAAAAAGTATTTTCCTTTTTATACAAGTCACACTAAAAATAGTGAGTCAGTCGAGGAAGCAACAACTAAAGATATTAAAAAATGGTATAACCACTGGAGCATATGGGGAGCAGCAATTACCATTCCTATAGGTTTATTTGTAATGATTGGCGCTCTTTCTGGTGGTGAGAGCCTAGAGGAAAAAGCGAAAAATATAAAAGATACCCAGTCTTCACAACCTGTACAACCTTCTACAGTTCCTCAAAATAAAGTGCCCGTTAATGTATCCCAGTCAGAATTACCAGTAGTACAAGTTTCTTCTTTATCAAAGGAAAAACCAAAACCTAAAGATTCTGAATCTGAATCTGAAAAGCAATCTCACCCATTTTATAAGGTTGCACTTCATATAGCTGGCTGGGCAGAGTATACAGATAGAGGAAAGATATTAAAAAATTACTATCTTTCAGCTAGTCAAAACGGCCAGCATATATTTGATATATCATTAAGAGATTTAGCCTTATCTGGATACTCTGTTATTGTTAGGTCAGGTTGTATGATAGAAATAAGTTATAAGTCTTATCATGACTTTATTACCTGTGATGCTCCAACCGTGGAAGTTTTTCAAGAAGATAATGATTTATCAGAGTAAGGGGAGGGACCCGCTTGCGGGAGGGAACCTTTTACTCTGATATCATCACTTTATTTTAATTTATCACTTACTATTATATTCACTACTAACAACCCATAAATT
>NZ_JASDCB010000113.1:0-5607 GCF_030408135.1 Pseudoalteromonas sp. APC 3691
CCAATGAGTATGTTCGTTAATCATAATGTGCCCTCAAACAAGATTTGAAGATCTGATCATGACATTGAGATTTAGTTCAAAAAAATCCCCGCTAATTTCTTAGCAGGGATTTGTGTATAAGAGACAGCTATTTTAGCGGCTTTAGAGTTTAATTATTTACAATTAGCGTTTGGTAAATACCAAAGCGTCGTCATTTGCATCAATAACAATCACGCAACCAGGTATGTAGTCCCCATTAAGTAGCTTTTGAGCCAGTGGGTTTTCTATCGTTTGTTGGATAGCCCGCTTAAGCGGACGTGCACCGTACACAGGATCAAACCCACTTGCTGCAATTTTATCAAGAGCCGCATCACTTATTTCAAGTAAATATCCCATTTCAGTTAAACGCTCACGTAATTTCATTAACTGAATATCAGCTATTTCTTTTATGTGCTCGTTAGCTAACGGATGGAACACAACCGTCTCGTCTATACGGTTAATAAACTCAGGCCTAAACTCATTAATTAATACTTCCATTACTTTAGCTTTAAGGGTCGTGTAGTCATTATTACCCGCTTGCTCTTGGATAATATCTGAACCTAAATTTGAGGTCATAATAATAACGGTATTTTTAAAATCAACGGTTCTACCTTGCCCGTCAGTTAATCGGCCATCATCTAATACTTGCAGTAAAATATTAAACACATCTGGATGTGCTTTTTCTATTTCATCAAGCAGTATTACTGAGTAAGGTTTACGGCGTACTGCCTCTGTTAAATAACCGCCCTCTTCATAACCCACATAACCTGGAGGTGCCCCGACTAAGCGTGCAACTGAATGTTTTTCCATAAACTCAGACATGTCGATACGCACCATGGCATCTTCGGTATCAAACATAAAACCAGCCAGTGCTTTTGTAAGCTCTGTTTTACCCACACCAGTTGGGCCTAAAAATAAGAAAGAGCCAATAGGACGATTAGGATCTGCAAGCCCTGCACGCGAGCGGCGTATTGCATTAGAAACAGCAACAACCGCTTCATCTTGCCCTATAACCTTACTGTGTAACTTATCTTCCATTTGCAGTAGCTTTTCACGCTCACCTTGTAGCATTCTTGCCACAGGAATACCTGTCCAACGAGACAATATTTCAGCAATTTCATCCTCACCTACTTGGTTTTTAAGCAGAGTCATTTCTTGCATTTCGGCTTGTGAGGCTAAATCGAGCTTGCGCTCAAGCTCTGGAATTCGTCCATATTGCAGCTCTGACATACGCTGTAAATCACTTGCTCTTCGCGCTACATCTAAATCTAATCTTGCTTGTTCAAGCTCGGCTTTAATTACTTGCGTGCCTTGAAGTGATGCTTTTTCAGCATTCCATATTTCGTCCAGCTCGCGGTATTGGCCGTCAAGGTCGGTGATCAATTCTTGCATTTCAGCTCGGCGTTTTTGACTTGCTTCGTCTTTTTCTTTCGCTAGCGCATTATCCTCCAACTTTAGTTGGATAATGCGACGTTCGAGTTTATCTAATGACTCTGGTTTTGAGTCAATTTGTAATCGAATTGAAGAACCCGCTTCATCTATTAAATCAATTGCTTTATCAGGTAACTGACGGTCGCTAATGTAACGATGAGATAACTGCGCCGCAGCTACAATCGCAGGATCAGTAATTTCTACTGAATGATGTAGCTCATACCGCTCTTTTAAGCCACGCAATATTGCGATGGTATCTTCAACAGATGGCTCTTCAATAAGTACCTTTTGAAATCGACGCTCAAGAGCTGCGTCTTTTTCTATGTATTTACGATATTCATCAAGCGTGGTTGCGCCAACGCAGTGTAACTCACCGCGTGCTAATGCTGGCTTTAACATATTGCCTGCATCCATTGCGCCATCACTTTTTCCTGCACCCACAATAGTATGTATTTCATCAATAAATAAAATGACTTGGCCTTCTTCTTTAGCCAATTCGTTTAATACTGATTTTAGACGTTCTTCAAATTCGCCACGGTATTTAGCACCCGCAACTAACGCACCTAAATCAAGTGATAGTACGCGTTTATTTTTTAATCCTTCAGGTACTTCACCGTTAATAATACGCTGTGCTAACCCCTCCGCGATTGCTGTTTTACCAACACCCGGTTCACCGATTAATACAGGGTTATTTTTAGTACGGCGTTGTAATACCTGAATCGTGCGGCGAATTTCGTCATCGCGACCAATAACGGGGTCAAGCTTACCTTGCTCAGCTCGCTCAGTTAGATCAATCGTGAACTTTTCAAGCGCTTGACGTGTTTCTTCGGCATTTGGGTCATCAACTTTTTGGCCGCCGCGAATCGCTTTAATTGCAGTTTCAATTTTGGTCGAGGTAATATTTAACGACCTAAATATATCGCCAAGTGGACCTTTATCATCGCATGCCGCCAGTACAAATAATTCACTTGAAATATATTTGTCTTTGCGTTTTTGCGCGTACTTATCACATAGGTTAATAAGTGATGCCATATTATTTGATAGCTGAACGTCACCACCGACACCTTCGACCTTAAATAATTTTTCTATTTCTTGTGAAAGCTTGGTGTTGAGTTCGTCAGCGCTGACACCCGTTTGTGCAAATAATGCACGTACACTAGAGCCACTTTGCTTTAGTAGTGAATACATTAAATGTACGGGTTCAATAAATTGATGATCGCGGCCAAGGGCTAGCGATTGCGCATCAGAGAGCGCAGATTGAAATTTACTTGTAAATCTATCTAAACGCATGGTGTTACCTATTAAATAATCTAATTGCTTAATTAATGGGTATGTTTAGGTGTTTGTTCAAGGTGTAGAGAGAAATATAATAGCTAAAGGTGCTAATTACTTGCGCCAGATCAAACTTGCCATACGTCCGGTTTGCCCATCCCGTCGATAAGAAAAAAATAAGTCACTTTGAGAGACTGTACAATAGTCGCCGCCTGTAATATTTTTAACGCCTTGCTGGGTAAGTAAAGTACGCGCAATGCCAAAAATATCAGCAAGAAATTTGCCATTAGCTTGTGGTGTAAATGCTTGAATAAATGAAGAAGACCTTTTTTGAAATAACTCAAACACTTCAGCGCCAACCTCAAATTGAGTTGGCCCAATTGCAGGCCCTAGCCAAGCATTTATATTTTCATACTTTGAGCTAAAACATTCTAAAGTATTTTTAATAATTCCCTGCTCAAGCCCCCGCCAGCCACCATGTATAGCTGCAACTTCCTTCTCATCATCACTCACTAATAAAATAGGTAAGCAATCGGCGGTCATGATAGCCAAAGGCTGATTTAATAACTGAGTATAAAGCGCATCAGCATTGTGTAACTTATTAGAGTCAAAATGTTCATCAACAATAACAACCTCAGAGCTATGAACTTGATTTAGCCACACGGCAGATTTAGGTAAGTGTTTGGTTAATAGTGAGCGGTTTTTTGATACATGATCTTGATTATCTCCAACATGGTACCCCAAATTGAAACTTTTAAATGGGGTTTTTGAAACACCACCTCCACAAGTAGTACTTAACGTTCCTACTTTATGAAGGTTTTGCCATGTCGCTGACAATAAGTGCATTATCTATCGATATCAGGATTAGCTTTAGTATCTTCACGTAGTGCATGTGTCATAGCAACCATATCATCAGGGATAGGTGCTTGCCATGTCATCATTTCACCAGTGATTGGATGCGCAATGCTCAATTTTACAGCATGTAATGCTTGGCGTCTAAAGCTACGAAGTAACTCGAATAACTCTGGTGTTGCACCTTTAGGTGGACGCGGACGGCCGCCATAAGATTGATCGCCAATTAGCGGATGATTTAAATGTGCCATGTGCACGCGAATTTGATGAGTACGGCCTGTTTCTAGGCGCAGACGTAAACGAGTATGAGCACGGAATTTTTCAGCAACACGATAATGTGTAATTGCCGGTTTACCCAGTTCATGTACGGCCATATGCGTACGCTGAGTAGGATGACGGCCAATCGCTTTTTCAACCATACCACCTGCAGTCATAGTACCATTACACAGTGCTTCATATTCACGCGTAAAGTTTTCACGCTTTTGCAGCGCTGTTACTAAATGCGTTTGTGCTGGAATCGTTTTAGCTACAACCATTAAACCGGTCGTGTCTTTATCTAAACGATGCACAATACCTGCGCGTGGCACGTTAATTATTTCAGGGTAGTAATGTAGCAATGCGTTTAACACTGTTCCATTAGGGTTACCTGCACCTGGGTGAACTACCAGGCCCAGTGGTTTATTAATTACCAAAATATCATCGTCTTCATAAACAATGTTTAATTTGATATCTTGTGCTTCGTATTCGCGTGGTGCTTCAATTGTTGTTTCAACACTTACAACTTCACCACCTAGTAGCTTTTCGCGTGGAGTGTTGAAAATTTCACCGTCTACAGTGATTTTATCATCCAAAATCCACGTTTTTATACGGGAACGTGAATAATCAGGGAACAATTGTGCTAATACTTGGTCTAGACGTTTACCACCTAATTCGGTTGGAACGTCGGCTTGAAGAGAAATTTGCTCTGACATTAGTAACTTTACCCAATTTACCAGTGCAAGCTTTGCTCGACTGGGTTAGAATCGCTTTTAATAAAAGCATAATATAATACGCATAGTTTACTCGGTTTTACCGACTTGGCCTAGCCGAAGACATCGAAGGTAACAAATAAAATGATAAATAAAATAGGGAAACGTGCATTTGCCATTGTTTTTTCAGTTTCTGTACTTAGTTTAGGCGCTTGTTCGTCTGCTCCAGACCAAGAAGACATTCAACGTGTACCGAATAAGTCTGCACACGCTTTATATGAAGATGCAAAAGAAACATTAGATTCTGGTTTATATGCTCGTGCAATTGAACTTTTGAGTGCAATAGACTCTCGCTACCCGTTTGGCCCATTCTCTAAGCAAGTACAAATGGACTTAGTCTATGCACATTATCAATCAGGTAATACTGAACAAGCACTTGCAACCATTGACCGCTTTATTCGCTTAAACCCAAATCATAAAGACCTTGATTACATGTATTACATGCGTGGTTTAGTAAACATTAAAGCAGATAAAAATGCGTTCCAAGAGTACTTTGGTGTAGATAGAGCCGACCGTGATGCTAACCGTACTCGTGTTGCATTTACAGATTTATCGACATTAGTAAAACGTTTTCCTAAAAGTGATTACGCGCCTGAAGCTAAGCGTCGTTTAGTGTGGCTTTTAAACCGCATGGCACGTTATGAATTAAAAGTAGCAACTTACTATTACGAACGTGAAGCTTATTTAGCTGCTGCTAATAGAGGTAAGTTTGTTGTTGAGCATTATTCACAAAGCAGTTACTTAGATCCCGCGCTTGAAATGATGGAGAAAAGTTACGATCAATTAGGTTTAACTGAGCTTAGTGAACACGCAAAGCAAACACGAAAACTAAATAAAAGAACTAAATAAAAGTACTAAATAAAAAAGGCGCTTACTAAGCTGTCTCTTATACACAAATCCCTGCTAAGAAATTAGCGGGGATTTTTTTGAACTAAATCTCAATGTCATGATCAGATCTTCAAATCTTGTTTGAGGGCACATTATGATTAACGAACATACTCATTGG
>NZ_JASDCB010000114.1:0-5556 GCF_030408135.1 Pseudoalteromonas sp. APC 3691
GGATGGCTTGCTCAATCGGCGTTTAGAAAATAAGCCGAAGGGATAGAAGAATACAGGAGCCGTATACGAGGCCCGTACGTACGGTTCTGTGAGAGGGATGAGGCAAAAGCCTCACCCTACTCGATGTGACTTATTTTTGTAATAGTTTAGTCATCTTATTTTCATCAAAATTACCTTTATCAGTCACATCTGTTTTCTATAGTGCAGCGGTTACTTATTTGAGGTTTACGCTTCAACAAAAAATAACCACTACAATATGGGAATTACGGATGAAAATTAAAAAAGTCGCTGCGGCAATCGCGCTAACGTTAACGTTTAGCGCAGTGAGCCATGCTGATGTACTACCGCAAAGCCAAAAAGACAGCAGCTGGTATAGCGCTGCGCAAACTAAACTAACAACAAAAACAGCACAAGCGCAGGCTACACAAGCCACTAAAGCTAAAAACGTTATTTTATTTGTGGGCGATGGCATGGGTATTTCTACTCTTACCGCCGCGCGCATTTTGCAAGGGCAGCGTAATAACCAATCTGGCGAAGAAGGTTATTTAAGCTTTGAAGAGTTCCCATATTCTGCACAAGTTAAAACGTATAACGTAGATGCTCAAACTCCTGATTCAGCAGGCACGATGACGGCTATTATTTCGGGTGTGAAAACCGATGTGGGCGTTATTGGTGTAGATGAAGATATTGAACGCGGCGTGTGTTCAACAGTAGCTGGTAACGAGCTAATAACCGCAACTGAATTGGCTGAAATTAAAGGGCTATCTACCGGTATTATTTCTACAGCACGTATTACACATGCTACCCCTGCTGCCACGTATGCTAAATCGGCTGACCGTAACTGGGAAGACGTATCCGATATGCCAGAAGATGCCGTAACGGGTGGCTGTGAAGACATTGCATCGCAACTGGTTAACTTTGAAAAAAACCTAGAAGCACGATTTGTAGGGACCGACGTAGACGGTCTTGATTTTGTAATGGGTGGCGGTCGTCGTCACTTTTTACCAAAAGACGAAACAGCTAACTCAACAGATGCAGTAAGTGCTATAGAAGGCGACCGCACTGACGAGCGCAACTTAGTAACTGAGTGGCAAACACAATACCCAGATGCTACGTACGTAATGGATCAAACAGGCTTTGATGCAATAGCAGATGACGCCACTAAAGTATTTGGTTTATTTAACGAATCCCACATGCAATACGAAGCTGACCGCGCAAACGATGTAGCGGGCGAGCCTTCACTTACCGATATGACCACTAAAGCAATTGAAGTGCTTGGTAAAAACGATAATGGATTTTTCTTAACGGTTGAATCGGGTCGAATTGACCACGCGCACCACGCGGGTAATGCGTACAACGCGCTTAACGACACCATTGAGTTTGCTAAAGCCGTGCAAGCAGCGGTAGATAACACTAATCCAGAAGAAACCCTTATTTTAGTAACCGCCGATCACAGCCATGTATTTACCATTGCTGGCTACCCTAAGCGTGGTAATCCAATTTTAGGTCAAGTAGTTGCAGTAGGCGAAACTACACCAAGCCTAGCTGCCGACGATATGCCGTACACCACAGTAGGTTACGCAAATGGTTTAGGTTTTAGAGACCTAGGCGACGAGACTGATGCTGATGCGAGTTACACAAGTGCTGCTGTAGCAGGGCGTGTTGAGCTAAATGGCGTTGATACAACAACCCCAGGTTTTCACCAAGAAGCAACCGTACCAATGGGGTCAGAAACACACGCGGGTGAAGATATTTCACTGCATGCAAAAGGTCCTGGTGCTCAGCTAGCACAAGGCGTAATTGAACAAAACGTAGTGTTTCATCTAATTAATCAAGCTCTTGAACTAACTCAGCAATAATGGCGGCTAACATGAACAAATTAACGGTACTTTCTTTGGCAGTAATGGTCGCGCTTGCAGGTTGCTCGAGTGACGATAACAAAAATGAAAACAATATTATCGCAGTAGATAACGCTATTGCAGTGGGCTCTGAGCAGTGTATTAATGGCGGTGTAGAGACGCAAGTAGGCGCAGATACCAATAATAACGACGTGCTAGATAGCGACGAAGTTAACTCAACTAATTTAGTGTGTAATGCACCTGCAACGTCGTTAACAAGCGAGCAGTTAGCCTCACTCACTAGTAATACATGGTTTAGTGAAGCACAAACAAAATTAGGTGCTGCACAAACAGCCAGTAGCAACATTGTTACTGAATCAGGCAAAGCTAAAAACGTAATTTTATTTGTGGGCGATGGTATGGGTATTTCTACCATAACCGCAGCACGTATTTTAGCGGGTCAGTTAGAGGGCGAAATGGGTGAAGATCACCAGTTAAGCTTTGAAACTATGCCTTTTTCGGGCTTTGTAAAAACATACAACGTAGATGCGCAAACGCCAGATTCGGCAGGCACTATGACCGCAATGGCATCGGGCGTTAAAACCGATGCAGGCGTTATTGGTATTGATGAAGCGGTTGAACGTGGTAATTGTGCATCAGGCAAAGGGCACGAACTTGTTTCCTCGTTAGAGCTTGCTGAAATTGCAGGTAAAGCAACAGGGATTATTTCTACAGCGCGTATTACTCACGCAACACCCGCTGCAACGTATGCTAAATCGGCAGAGCGTAACTGGGAAGATATCTCCGATATGCCAGAAAGTGCCGCAACATGTGAAGACATTGCATCGCAACTAGTTAACTTTGAAGCCAACCTAGAAGCACGCTTTAGTGGTGTTGATATAGACGGTATTGACGTAGTTATGGGCGGCGGTCGTCGTCACTTTTTACCAAAAGATGCCGCGTTTAATTCAGCCGATGCAGTAAGTGCTGTTGAAGGGGATCGAACAGATAACCGCGACTTAACCGCAGAGTGGAAAACGCAATATCCAAATGGCACTTACGTAATGGATCAAACCGGTTTTGATGCAATAAGTGACGACGCCACTAAAGTGTTTGGCTTATTTAACGAATCCCACATGCAGTACGAAGCTGACCGCGCAAACGATGTAGCAGGCGAGCCTTCGCTTTCACAAATGACCGAAAAAGCAATAAACGTACTTGATAACAACGAGCAAGGTTTTTTCTTAACGGTTGAGTCGGGTCGAATTGACCACGCGCATCATGCGGGTAATGCTTATAACGCGTTAAACGACACTATTGAGCTTGCTAAAGCCGTTAAAGTGGCGATGGAAAACACCAACCCAGAAGAAACATTAATAGTTGTAACTGCCGATCACAGCCATGTATTTACCATTGCCGGTTACCCTAAACGCGGTAACCCAATTTTAGGTAAAGTGGTTGCAGTAGGCGCTACTGAGCCAAGTTTAGCTGCCGACGATATGCCTTATACAACGGTTGGTTACACCAATGGTGGTGGTTTTAGAAACCTAGGTAGCGAGACTGATGCCGATGCAGGTTATGAGTTTGCACCAGTAACAGGGCGTGTTGATTTAACAGATGTTGATACAACAACACCTGGTTTTCATCAAGAAGCACTGGTACCAATGGGCTCAGAAACACATGCCGGTGAAGACGTAGGCGTTTATGCAATGGGACCAGGTGCACACTTGGTAACAGGCACAAACGAGCAAAGCTTTTTATTCCATGTAATGGACTTTGCCGCTGACTTTGTAAAAACAGCAGACGAAAAACTAGCGCAATAAATACTGGCTAGTTATAAATTTAGTTAAATATATCTAAATAAAAACCCCGCATATTGTGCGGGGTTTTTGTCATTAAACTGACATTTATAATCGTTATGTTATTGCCATAAACCTGAAATATAAATAAGAGATAGCTAAATGAAAAAAGCGTTATTAATAATTGCCACGCTTGTGAGTACAAGTAGCTTTGCCTCACAATGTGATATTGATGCCAAGCATTTAAAAGCCGATTATAAAATTACCAACAGTCATAAAACGCAGCAAAGTAGCGAGTCACTTACCCTTTGGCGAAACAATCAGCAAGTAGCGCATCAAAGTGAAGTAATAACCGAGCTTTGGCAGCACTTAGCCAATAATCAAATACGCCCAATACGTTACTTTAATGCCCAGCAACGCGGTATTGAATACCAACCATCTGAGGTACGCGGCGTACAAAATTGGAGTGCTAAAAGTCAGCTGGTGGATAACCACTTAATCGAAAAAATGACCTTAGTAAGCACACAAGGAAAAGGCTGTGATGAAGTGAAAAACTATACACTGAGCGAAAATGGCAACGACTTTAACCTTGCCTTTATTACGCATTCAAAATTAGTTAAAACATTTAGTATTAGTAATAAAAAAAGCCAAACAAGTACATTGCTAAGCCTTAATAATGTAAACACTGATGTGCCATTAATTACTGCTCAATTTGCACAGTGGGATCGCTTTCAAACCACCGATTACGCCGACATTGGCGATAACGAAGGCGACCCATTTTTAGCTAAAATGATAAACCTTGGTTTTATAGAGCACAGTGCAACTGGCTTTTATAACCAGCAGGGCGAGGCTATTCAAGGCGGGCACCATCACTAGATTTTAGCGTTTTTAAATGTAGTAGCTCATAGCTGAAAGAATGAAAGGCTATGAGCTAAATGTAACACTGAAAGAGCTACCCTAAATTCCTGCCACAGATATAACCTAATCAAATACCTTTTTTCGTATTTTCAAAGTTAACATATCGACGGCGGTTCTTTTTTGATAAAACAGACGTTACTTAATATCGGTACGCGACCAAGATTTAAAGCCTCTTTGTAATAAAGCTAGAGTCTCATTCATTAATGATATTAGCTTGAGTTAATGGCTCTTTGCTTCTTTAAAAGGACGATATAATGGAAACTAATCCTATATAAAGAGGTTATTTAGTTATGGAAAAGTTGATTATGAAACTACTAAGCGTAGTGAGAGTTGAGAATGTTTCAACGGTTACTGTTTGTATTTGTCTTGTTTTATTAGTGTTTAAATTAGGGTGAAAAAATGGATATTGATGAGTTGACTGAATTAGTGAAAGGGAAAGTTTTTTTTGCAGGCGCTTATAAAAATACATCTTGAAGATGTAGTGGAAGTGAGAGAAATTTTAAAAGCTTCTTATAAACATAATGAGTTTCCATACTACGCAAAGCTTGAACATAGCTGGAATATGCTAGAGAAAACTCATTACATAATGTAATTGAGTGTGAACTAGTAGAAAGTAATCTATTAAACAGCTTTTTATACTTCATAGAATCTGGGTTTTATCCACCCCCCGAGTTATTAATTATTGTCGCAAGTTGTTTTCGAGCTCATATGATTAGCGGAGGGAAA
The DNA here is from genome assembly GCF_030408135.1 of Pseudoalteromonas sp. APC 3691. Lineage (NCBI taxonomy): Bacteria > Pseudomonadati > Pseudomonadota > Gammaproteobacteria > Alteromonadales > Pseudoalteromonadaceae > Pseudoalteromonas > Pseudoalteromonas sp. APC 3691. Next base: position 5,282 of record NZ_JASDCB010000114.1, read on the forward strand.
ACTAATTTATCTGAAGATTTCTTCGGGAAAAATAATCAGTTTGAGCATTGTATAAACGTGTCTAAGATTACTAAGTATATGGATTTTGAATTAAAATTGGTTACAGATAAGAAGGAATCATTGAAGGTTGTTGCGGAACAATACTTACTAGGGGCTGTTGATCTTTGTAGTACATATATCAATCAGCCCACATTGGTAGCCACATCATAGTAAATGCTAAAGCGAGCATTGAATGATAATTTCGTTCAAGCTTTTCATACCGCGTGGCTATCCCT
>NZ_JASDCB010000115.1:0-5474 GCF_030408135.1 Pseudoalteromonas sp. APC 3691
TGTTATCTCCCAAAGCATGGAAGTTATTGTGGTTAAAGAGAATAAAAACACCATTGCCTGAAACTGCTCCAAATATGTCATGGGCGTATCAGGAACTGGCAAAGTTAGGAGGCTGGAAAGATACCAAGCGCACAGGGCGTGCATCTGTGAAAGTGTTATGGAAAGGATGGCTTAAGTTACAAGCCATCCTGGAAGGCTACGATTTAGCAAAATCTCTTGAGTCAGACTTGTGATCAAGAGACAGCTTTAAATGCGCCTGATAATCCGGTATTTTCATCTTCTAAAATTAGGGGGATACTTTTGCGTATTGTGTTTACACCCTGATTTAAAATAATTCCGTATTCAGCAGTTAAGCCTCGGATTTGATTGCATAGTGCCGTTCTTTGTCTGACCGCTAATTCTCTCGCTTTGTGCTGTGCTTGGTTATCTTGTTGCTCAACTGATTTTATACAGACACTCTTAATATGATGTTGTTTTGAAGCAACGCTAATTGCTAAAGCATCGTTATAATCATTTTTATTGCCAACTAAGAAGGCTTTTACATGCTGAGGTGGAATAAGCTTTATCTGATGACCACATTTTCTGATTTCTCGAGCCCAAAAATGAGAAGTTGCACAGGCCTCTAAAGCAACTAAACACGTAGTGTGTTGTTGGAAAAAAGATAACACTTGCGCACGCTTTAACATTTTCTTTTTAACTAAGCGCCCTTGTTCATTGCAGCACACCACATGGAAAAATCTTTTTGCTATGTCTAAACCAATTGTTGTAATCTTCATTTTGGTCTTCTCCCTTTGATTATTGTAACCACTTTAATCATGGCACATAGATGCCGTATAGGGAGGAGACCATTACATCAGGTTAGTCAAATAACTTAAAAAGACTATGTGTGTTAAAAAGCCGAAGAATTTATTCTTCGGCTTTTTTTATGCTTGTAAATTAGATGATATAAATTACAACAATGCTTTTAGTTTATATAATAAATCGTGCGCTTGGCGTGGCGATAAATTATCAGGGTCAATTGCGCTTAATTGTTCTTCTACTTCAGAAGGGGCACTTTGTGCAGCTTCGTTATTAAAAGTAAAGGCTTGTTGCTCTGTATTTGGTGCAGTAACGCTTTGATGATTTTCAAGTAACTTAAGTTTTTGCTTTGCTTGTGTAATAACAGCTTTTGGCACACCCGCAAGAGCAGCTACCTGTAAGCCAAAGCTCTTACTTGCTGCGCCATCAAGTACTGTATGCATAAAGGCGATTGTATCGTTATGTTCTATTGCATCAAGGTGCACGTTTACCAGACCTGTTGTTTGTTCAGCAAGTTCTGTTAACTCAAAGTAGTGCGTAGCAAATAATGTTTTAGCTGATATTTTTGACGCTAAATGATCGGCTGTTGCATACGCAAGCGAGAGCCCATCGTAGGTACTTGTACCGCGACCAATTTCATCCATTAACACTAAAGACTGCGCCGTGGCATTATTTAAAATAGTCGCTGTTTCTGTCATTTCTACCATGAAGGTTGAGCGACCTGATGCTAAATCATCGCTAGCACCAATACGTGTAAATATGCGATCGATATTGCCTATTTTAGCGCTGTCTGCAGGTACAAAACTGCCAATGTGAGCCATTAATACAATAAGTGCTGTTTGGCGCATATAGGTTGATTTACCGCCCATGTTTGGACCCGTAATAATCAACATTTTACGTTGGCTGTTTAATTCAACAGGGTTGGCAATAAACGGTTCTTTCATTACTTGCTCAACCACAGGGTGACGACCTTGCTTAATGCTTATATTGTCGTTATCGCACAGTTCTGGTTTTGCATAATTGAGTGCAAATGCACGTTCGGCCAAGTTATTTAACACGTCTAAGTCAGCTAATGCGGCTGCCATCATTTGAAGTTGCTCTATGTGTGGAGCAATAAATCTAAACAACTCTTCGTATAGTTGCTTTTCAAGCGCTAAGGCTTTTGATTGGCTACCAAGTACTTTATCTTCGTGCTCTTTAAGCTCAGGAATAATATAGCGTTCGTTATTTTTAAGTGTTTGACGACGAATGTAGTCGGCTGGCACTAAGTGAGCATTGGCGCGGCTTACTTCAATAAAAAAGCCATGTACGCGGTTATAACCAATTTTAAGTGTACTAATACCCGTGCGTTCGCGTTCACGCAACTCTAGTTGATCAAGTACATCGGTTGCACCTTTACTTAAGTTACGCCACTCATCTAGTTCGCTGTTATAACCAGGGGCAATAACACCACCATCACGAATAAGTACCGGTGGGTTTTCTATCACTGCACGTTCTAATAACTCTTGTAAATCAGGGAGCTCAGGCGAATGCTTGATAATACCCGCTATACGAGGATCGTTAGCATCACCTAACAAAGAATGCAGTGGTGCAAGTGCTTGTAATGCACTACGAAGGCGAGTTAAATCGCGCGGGCGAGCAGTACATAAAGCTAAGCGCGCAATAACACGCTCTACATCACCAATCTCTTTTAATGACTCATGTAATTCACCACAAAGTTGTACATCTAAAATAGCGCTAATTGCATTTAAGCGTGAATTTAGCTCGTCTTTATTGCGTACAGGTGTATGAATACGGCGCTTAAGTAGGCGAGAACCCATTGGCGTTGCTGTTTTGTCAAGTACTTGGGCAAGTGTATTTTCAAACCCGCCTGATAAATTAACGGTAAGTTCTAAATTTTTACGGGTTGCGGCATCTAAAATAACAGCGTGTTCGTTGTGCTCCAGTGTAATTGCACGAATATGTGGCAGTGCAATACGTTGTGTATCTTTTACGTATTGCATTAAACAACCAGCAGCAACAAGTGCGCTGTGAGCTTTATCAACACCAAAGCCAACTAAATCTTTAGTACCAAACTGATCGCATAATAAGTGCTGAGCCGTATCTAAGTCGAACTCCCACTCTGGGCGACGACGAGCACCTTTTATGTGCTCAATTAAATGGAAGTTTTCAAAGCTTTCGCTATACAAAAGTTCTACCGGAGCTAAGCGTTGAATAGTTGAGCTAAAAGCTTCATGGGTGCTAACCTCTACAACGTTAAAGCGACCAGAGTTAATATCAAGGTACGCAATACCGTATAAACCTTTTTTACTTTGCCAAACGCTGGTAAGTAGGTTGTCTTGTCGTTCTTGTAACAAGGCTTCATCTGAAATAGTACCTGGCGTTACAATACGAACAACTTTGCGATCGACAGGGCCTTTGCTGGTTACGGGATCCCCAACTTGTTCGCAAATAGCAACAGATTCACCCATTTGAACTAGGCGTGCTAAGTAGTTTTCTACGGCATGATAAGGTACGCCCGCCATTGGGATAGGATCGCCGCCAGCTTTACCGCGATGAGTTTGCGAAATATCGAGTAATTGAGCGGCGCGTTTTGCGTCATCAAAAAAAAGTTCGTAAAAATCGCCCATACGATAAAACAATAAAATATCGCGATGCTCTGATTTTATTTTTAGATACTGCTGCATCATAGGGGTTTGTTGTTTTATAGTGTGTGGTGCATAAAGATCAAACGACATGTATTTACCCAAAGGCTGAATATGGAATTACATCAAGAGATTAAAACACTTGCTGCGCAATTAGGCGCTATTTTAACGGATAAATGCTTATGGATCACTACTGCTGAGTCATGTACTGGTGGCGGAGTGAGTTATGCGCTTACCGATACACCTGGAAGTTCAGCTTATATCGACCGTGCATTTGTCACTTACAGCAACCAAGCAAAGCAAGATTTGCTCAATGTTAGTGCTAGTACATTAAATCAATACGGTGCTGTGAGCGAGCAAACAGTCCATGAAATGGCAGTAGGTGCTATTAAAGCAACAAACGCTAATATATCTATAGCTGTATCGGGCATTGCAGGGCCTGGCGGGGCGACAGAAGGTAAACCTGTTGGACTTGTATGGTTTGGCATACAAATTGATGACAAAGTACTGACCTTTAAACAAATATTTACTGGTGATAGGGCTCAAGTAAGACTGCAAGCTATTGTATTTGCATTAAAAAGTGTAATAGATGAGATAAAATGAAAAAATTAGCTTGATACTGTGATTTCATACAGTATACTTGTTCGCATTAGCTGGATTGGAGAACAAAATGAACGATAACAAACAAAAAGCGTTAGACGCAGCACTATCACAAATTGAACGTCAATTTGGTAAAGGCTCAATTATGAAATTGGGTGACAACAAAGCGTTAAACATTGAATCTGTATCTACAGGTTCACTAGGTATTGATATTGCCTTAGGCATAGGTGGCTTACCTATGGGACGTATTGTTGAAGTGTATGGTCCTGAGTCATCTGGTAAAACAACGCTTACTTTACAAGTTATCGCCGAAGCTCAAAAAGAAGGTAAAACATGTGCCTTCATTGATGCTGAGCATGCTCTTGATCCTGTATATGCACAAAAACTAGGTGTAAATATTGATGACCTTTTTGTATCTCAACCTGATACAGGTGAGCAAGCACTAGAAATTTGTGACATGTTAGTACGTTCAAGCGCAGTAGACGTCGTTATTATTGACTCGGTTGCTGCACTTACACCAAAAGCTGAGATTGAAGGCGACATGGGCGACTCGCACATGGGCTTACAAGCACGTTTAATGTCACAGGCATTACGTAAGCTTACTGGTAATATTAAACGTTCTAACACGTTATGTATTTTCATTAACCAAATCCGTATGAAAATTGGTGTTATGTTTGGTAACCCAGAAACAACAACGGGTGGTAATGCACTTAAGTTTTACGCATCGGTACGTATTGATATTCGTCGTATTGGTTCTGTGAAAGAAGGTGATGAAGTTGTTGGTAACGAAACCCGCGTTAAAATTGTTAAAAACAAAGTAGCGCCGCCATTTAAACAAGCTGAATTTATCATCATGTATGGCGAAGGTATTTCTAAGCAAGGCGAGTTAATTGATTTAGGTGTTAAGCATAAAATTGTTGAAAAAGCAGGTGCTTGGTACAGTTACAGTGGCAACAAGGTTGGCCAAGGTAAATCTAACTCAATTAAGTTTTTGAAAGAAAACCCAGAAATTGCAGATGAGATTGAAGGTAAGTTACGCGAAATGCTTTTACTAAAAGCAACTATTGAACCTGAAGACGGTGAAGATAAGTTAGGCGACGATCCAGACCTTTAAACTGCACCCAAATGAGTTTTTAAGCTTGATCTGACCCGAGCTTTGAAAAGCGCTAATCAGTAATGATTAGCGCTTTTTTGTTTGCCCAGCGAAGCTGGCAAACCCGATAGGCTGAAAGATGCCTTATTACCCTGACTAAGGGGAAGATAATCTGAATGGCAAGGGCGTCACTGGCCAACGGTGGGGTCTGAAGGAAGCCATAAGAAGTTAGAGGTACACAACTAACCGTAACCTGTTTCGGCAGTATTGGTGGGTCAGCGTGCAAAATAGCGCAACGCCCTATACTTAGTCAGACCAATACTGTGCTTGAGGGTGGG
>NZ_JASDCB010000116.1:0-5254 GCF_030408135.1 Pseudoalteromonas sp. APC 3691
TTTGAGGAGCTTGGTTTATATCCAATAGAAAAAGTGAATACGGGATGGCTTGCTTTATCAGCGTTTAGGAAATAAGTTGATAAAATGTGAAGGGTACAGGAGCCGTATACGAGGTCCGTACGTACGGTTCTGTGAGAGGGATGAGGCATAAGCCTCACCCTACTCGATGCTTAACAGAAACTCAAATTAAGCGACTTTGAATTTGTTTATTTTGTGCTATTGATACGTGACTTTAATAGAGGCCTTAAATCCTCAGGCAACCAGCGCATAAGTAAATCGTTATAAGCCTGCGTTTTTTTAATAACTTTAAGCTGCTCATTAAGAATAGCGATGTCTTTTGCGCCTTGCTCGTTTTTAGTACAACCAATAAAGCCATAACTGAGCGCTGGAGATTCGGTTAATGGACGCTGCGTTAAGTTTTCTTCAAAGTGCATTGATTTAGCTAAATAGTAATGCTCGCTTGGGTAACCCAGCAAAATATCAATTCGTTTTAGGTTAAGCATATATGTAAGGCTCGCTAGGCTATCGCGTGTGGGTCTAATTACTAAATCAATGTTGGGTGTACTGTTTATTAAAATATCTATCTCTTGGCCGTAAGAGCGGCTCATAGAAACTCCAAGAGTTAGTTTTTTATCTTGTATTAAATTGAGTAGTGATACTTCTTTTGATTCCGCTATACTTAGCGCTTTGGCCAGCTTTTTATGCATTGCTATTGAAGGCGAGAGGCCCGTTGTTGAGCTTTCGTCTGTGAAATAAATATGCTCTTTTCTGTAATCATTTTTATAAAGCGATAACGCACAAACATTATTTGAAGTATTAGACAGCTCTTGAATTACTTTACCTGAGGGGATAAGCATGCGGTTAAAGGTAATATTAGGAAGTTGTTTTTCAAGTAAAGAAATTATGCTTTCGTCACGGCCTTGGTGTTGATATTGACCATTTAAAATATAATAGGGTGCAAAATCGTGCGCTAGCCAGTTTATGGTTCTAGCATTGCTTATTGAGCTCAGACAGAAAAAAAGTAAGAAAGTTAAAAATATACGGAGCATTACAACAGCTACCAGTAATTATTATTGTAAAACTATTGTAACCAATAAAGGGCTAAAAAGTAAAATGCCAGCAACAAGGCTGGCATAATATCTTATCAATAATTGCAATAATAGAATGGCAATTAAAGTTATATGTTGCTTAGTTAGCTTTTAGCCACTTAACAAACTGGCGTGCATCACTCGCTTTTTGAAATAATGCATTTTTTAAACCTTGTGTATCACTGAAGATTACACGATGTTTGTTTACTGAAATTGATTGCACTGGATGTGCTATTTGGATCATAGACCCGTTATATTTATAAGACATAATAAAACTCACTTTATTCTTGTTATTTATTCTGCGCTATATTTGTATAGCAAATTGCAGTCAATAAATTAACGATGTTGTGTTTAGCTTCATTACAGTGTTGACGATCTTTATGACACTTTTGCGATGATAGTAAAAAATCATCTCGGTATTATTCAAGGGGTTCTCGCCGTACAATAACTTAGCTTTCAAATATACGTTTTGCGGGGCTTACTGGATCAGGGTAAATGGTTAACCGCGGCGGTTTCTTTAAACCAGAGAGGGAAGGTAACTTATATATAAATTGTGTGCAAGCTATTTATTATAAAAATATTTATAATAAATCTTATCAACTGCTTACAAAGCCCATTTTTAGTTACCAAAGGATAAGTATGAATTACCTAATAGTGAGTGATATTTATGGTTTAACCCCTGCTTTAAGGAGGTTATCACACGCAATTAGTTCAAATTTAGTGATTGTTGACCCATACAATAACAAGATTCAAGCTATTGAAAGTGAACAAGATAGTTATAATAATTTTATACAGCAGTGTGGCCATGACAAATACACGGACAAACTTCTAGAATGCTTTGAGAGTTTAAAAGTGCCGACCACATGTATTGCGTTTAGCGCAGGGGCAAGTGCAGCATGGCGGGCACAGTTATTAACAGGCAATACACACCTTAAAAAGTTAATTGGCTTTTATCCGTCGCAAATTCGTAATTATTTAGCGTTAGATGCAAATGTACCCTGTGAATTCATATTCCCAGAAAGTGAGAGTCACTTTAATGTTGATGAAGTTATTAAAGCTTTAAGCACCAAAGCGGGTGTTAAGTGCTATAAAACCAATTTTTTGCATGGTTTTATGAACGAGTACTCAACCAATTTTAATGCGCAAGGGCTGGTTGAATATAGTAGCTATATAAAACAGAGCAGCCGTTAAAGCGTGTTTAGCTGCTTTTTATTAATATCAGGAAAATCAGTACGGGTATTATATTTTGCATACAGCGTTGTAAAAACGCTGCTGCCGGATAACTTATCTAACTCTTTTATAAAGGTTTTAGCACTAGAACGAGCGGGTCTACAGCATGTTTGATACTGTTTTATTATACCCGCGACAGATAAACCTTGTTTTTGTAGCTTAAGGTCGGCCTGTGCAAAAAAAGCCGCACCCGTCCAATAAACACGTTGCTGGGCGCGTTGCTTCCACATATCGGCAGAGAGCTTATTAAGTGGCTGTGTTTTAGTTTTGGTTTGCAGGCGGGCACGATCAAATCCTGCATTTAAACGTTGTACAAACTGTGGCTGGGTGATTATACCGCTGTCACGCATTATTACGTTTTGCATATAACTGGCAAAACCCTCGCTTAGCCAAAAACCGGAGTAGGGAAGTAGCGGCAAATATAAATGCGAAAGTTCATGGTATAGCGTCCAATCTTTAGTGAATGCATTTAAACTGGCGTAGCGATCTATATGTAGTTCAATCCCATCGGGGTTATTGCGCTTAACTGTAGCCCAAGGTACAGGCTCAAAAGCAAAGTATTGCGGTTTTAAATAAATAGGCAAAGTGGTTTGCTTTAAAGGCCCCAGTGTATTTTGTGTTTTTTCAACACTTTGATTAACCCATGTAGACACCGTATTTTGAGCATTACTTGAGAGCGAGCTAAGGTTATGTATGACTACTTCAGCGGCTAATACGTTAAAAGAGCTGATTGATAGTAGCAGTACAAAAAAGTATTTCATTAAAATGCTCCACTGTAATTTAATAACTGGTACGCCAGGCTTAATATACAAGACCAACTAAATGGATAAATAATCACGCCTAATTCTTTATTTTTTAAAATGATAGTAACTATAAAAGTACAAATACAGACACCTCTAGCTAAGCATGGTTTAATCAATTAATCGTTATTTTAAGTTAGGTTTTAGCCATGACGTATCAGCATATTCAAGTTCCTGAGCACGGCCAAAATATCACTATTGATGCACAAGGACACTGGCAAATACCGTTAGAACCTATCATTGCTTTTATTGATGGCGATGGCGTGGGTCTAGATGTTATGCCGGTAATGCGCCATGTTGTTGATAGTGCAATTGAGCATTGTTATAAAAGTGCACGGAAAATTCATTGGATGCAAGTTTATAATGGCGAGCAGGCCGCAAAGCTGTATGACGGTGACTGGTTTCCACAAGAAACAATTAACGCGGTACGTGCCTGCAAAATTGCCATAAAAGGGCCGTTAACCACACCACTGGGTGGTGGCTTTCGATCGCTTAATGTTGCACTCAGGCAAGAAATGGATTTGTTTGTAAATATGCGCACTATAAAAGGTTTTAGTGCACTCCCTTCTCCTTTAAAAAACCCTTTTTTAACAAACATAACAGTGCTTCGTGATAGTAGCGAAGACGTGTACTCAGGTATTGAGTGGCAAGCAGGCAGTGTAGAGAGCGAAAAAATGCTCGATTTTTTATGTGAGGAAATGGGCGTAACCCGCCTAAGGTTTTCACAAGAGTGCGGAATTGGTATTAAAAATATATCTAAAGAAGGCTCTGAGCGACTAATGCGCTTTGCAATTAACTATGCACTTAAAAACGATAGTGAATCATTAACGCTAGTACACAAAGGTAATGTACTTAAATTTACCGATGGTGCATTTAAGCGTTGGGGGTTTGCACTTGCACAAAACGAGTTTAATGCCACCGCACATGAAAATGGGCGTTGGTTGCAAATAGAGCGAGCACACCAAGCACCCTTAATTATTAAAGAAGTCATAGCCGACAACATGCTGCAGCAATGTTTAATGCATCCAGAGCAATTTGATGTAGTGGTGACTACTAACCAAAATGGTGACTTTTTAGCGGATATGCTCAGTGCACAAGTTGGTGGTGTTGGTATAATGCCCGCTGCAAATCTAAATAACGATGTCGCATTTTTTGAGCCTACACATGGCACGTTTGAACGTATAGCAGGGCAAAATAAAGCAAACCCCAGTAGTAGTATTTTAAGTGCGGTATTAATGCTTAAATTTATGGGGTGGGACGAGGCCGCATTACTCATAGAAAATGCGTTAGAGCAAACATTTAAAAGCGGTGAAGTAACCTTTGATTTAGCGCAAGAGCAGAGCGATAACTCAAGTATTCATAACTCGACAACCTTAACTTGTACTGGCTTTGCAAAGAAGGTCATCGAGCACTTTTAAATACATCCATTATTAAGCTGCTGAGGCAGTTTTTACTCTGTGCATACAAGGGCGGTTGGTTAACTGCGCTGCACGATGGTAAATCTCATGTGCTTGGGGTTCATCGCACTGTGTACCACTAAGCGTATCCATTAACGCAACAACAATAATTGCAGGAACCTGGCAGCAATATTCGTCTAAAACGGCTTCCGTAGTTTGTGCATCTACATGGCAAAGTGGATGATTTTTAAGTTGGTATGCATTTAATAATGTATCAACTTCTAATACATCATCTGGTTGATGCTTTGTTTTACGGCATTTGCAACCAAACTCATCAACTAAAGTAGCTAACGCTTGGTAAGTTTCAGTAGTGTTAGCTTTAGTGCATAACTGCTCTTCAATGAACTGATGTAAGTTAGCATCGATGAATAATCCGTCTTGGCGTGTGAAAGAAGCTGTTGTCATAATAATTACTCTTAGTTTGTTGGCTTAACTTCACTCTAGCGCTAAGTGTATTATTAATAAAATTGTTGTTTTCAATAACTGATATTGATTTTATCAATAGTAAGTTTTAAAACTAAATAAAAAATAGAAAACATATCTAAATAATACTAGGGGCTGTTGATCTTTGTAGTACATATATCAATCAGCCCACATTGGTAGCCACATCATAGTAAATGCTAAAGCGAGCATTGAATGATAATTTCGTTCAAGCTTTTCATACCGCGTGGCTATCCCT
>NZ_JASDCB010000117.1:0-5152 GCF_030408135.1 Pseudoalteromonas sp. APC 3691
GCGTTACCAAAAATTAATTGAGCCCATTCTTCAGAAGTGTTTGTGTGCATACGATAAATCTATGAGTGATGATGATCGATTAGATCACAGACTTAACGATATTCAAAGACTTGTGTATAAGAGACAGCGTTATAGGTACGTAACCCTAGGCTCTTTGCTTTAGTAATGGATTTTTCAATGTTTTCACAGGTAATTCTGCAAAGTATTCTTGAGATTTGGAAAACTTCTTTTGCTGTACAACCAACAACAGCCTGATCCCCCCAACTGCTAGGTTATAACCTATTGATGGGTTTCTTGATTGGTATTTCTCTATCCAAAAAATTTCACGTTCATTTAATTCTTTTAATGTGTCGCATCGCTCAATAACTTTGCACTTAAAACAGTCTCTACCATATTTTTTAATGGCGGCTTTCAAGGCTGTTCCTGAACCTAAGTAGTTAGGATCAAACTCACGTCGCCTATACTGCCCAATATAGATCTTTCTAGTCTCTAAGTTTAATGTTTTGTATATATAGCCGAACATTTTAACCTTGTGTAAAGTTTTATATCATAATTACAGCATGTGGATCTTTATGTGCTAAGAAATTTTACCAGCACTTCTGCTTGTAAAAGGACATTGCTTTTATTGTTCATTATTGACTACTACTATAAATTCTTGATGGATGACACTAGGGCGAAGCATGGTTTTTGTACTTTGCATTTCAACTAAATTATATTTGCCCAAGGTTTTTAGTGTTCTTGAAACATTACTAACTGCCCGCCCAGTAAGCGATGCCAGCTCAGTTACCGATTGTGGCTGTTGCTCAGTAATCACTTTTAACAATTGCTTGTTCTCTTTAGACAGCACACTAGCGACCGATTTAAGTGAGTCGAACCAAATATCAACGGAGTAATCGGGATCGGGCACTTGACCTTTAATGCCAATCACGCAACGAGACTGCTTAACGTTTTTCATTTACTTACTCGCACGGCTTGCTCAAATTATTTACTCACTAAGCTTAAGCGAGTGCATAAAACGGCGCTTAGCCAATCAGAAAACTGTATGCTTATACATGTATTACGCATATTATCAATTACTGATAATAGCGCAAGGGTACTTTCTTTTTTATAAGCTTAAGATATTGATATATATGATTTATTTTTTATTCTTTCAGCTATGGCACTATATATTTTTATGCATATAACCTGAGTAATAAATATGCCTTTATATTTTCATTAAAAGCAATGAGCTTTTTTCATATAAATAGTGATGAAGTTTCATTATGATTTTATAAAAAACATGGTTGAATAGCGCCATATTGTACAGATACACAAAAGCTTGTTATGAATAAACTCACTATTTTAGATGGATGGGACGCGAACTTAAGCGCATGGGCGCACCGTTTACACAGCCACTATGGAGTGTGCACAAGCCCTAATAGAAGCTCCGCATTTTGTAACGCAGGCTCACCAAGGTTTTATAGATGCAGGCGCTGAAATAATTACCGTTAATAGTTATGCCTGTGTGCCCTTTCATTTAGGTGAAGCGCTATACCAAGCTCAAGGCGCAGCTCTTGCAAAGCAAGCTGCCGTTTTATCAAAAAAAGTTGCTCAAAACGCTAAACAAAATGTATTAGTAGCAGGTTCATTACCACCAGCATTTGGCTCTTACCGCCCTGAACTATTTGAAAGCGAGCGCGCATTTACTATTTTAGATACGTTATATAAAGCGCAAGACGAGTATGTAGATTTATGGATTGGCGAAACCATATCGAGCATTGAAGAAGCGCACGTTATGGCAAACGTACTTAAAGGCTCAAACAAACCATTTTATTACGCATTTACCTTAAATGATGAAGTAAGCGAGCAAGCTAAACTTCGCTCTGGTGAACTGGTGAGTGACGCAGTAGCGGCTTTGCTTGAACAAAATGTTGCTGGTATTTTCTTTAATTGCTCAATTCCTGAGGTTATAGAGCAAGCCTTTAGCGATACCAACGCGGTATTAGCCAAGCAAAATAAAAGCGTTATTTTAGGCGCATTTGCTAACGGCTTTACACCTATTGCCAGTGACTATAAAGCCAATGAAGGCTCACAAGATTACCGCGACTTACCTCCCACTGAGTATGTAGACTTTGCTAAACAATGGCATAGCCTAGGCGCAACAATTATAGGTGGTTGCTGTGGTATTGGTCCTGAATTCATAGCAGCGCTGGTAAAGTGAAAAAGCGATATTGAAGCGCTTTGATTTTAATGACTGCACTTAAGGATTAATAAACAATAAAGCCGACAAATGTCGGCTTTATTATCTTAACTTTTACTTACTCTTACGCCAACCAGCCCAAACATCGTCTTCAAGATCTGCTTTTTTGTTCTTTTTCTTGCCCGTGCCTTCGGGTTTTGCCATTGGCTTTTCGTTTTTAAGCGCCTGTGCGGCATCAACATTCGCTTGGTTCACTGCAAAGCCTGCCACTTGCTCGCGCTCAAGACGTAGTTTGTTTTTCTTCTCAATTATTTTAAAGTGATGTAAATCTTCATAATCAACTAATGAAAGCGCTAAACCCACTTCACCTGCACGGCCGCTGCGGCCAATACGGTGCATATAATCAGCAGGGCTGCGTGGTAGATTAAAGTTAATAACCACTGGCAGCTTTTCAATATCTAAACCACGTGCTGCAATATCAGTTGCTATTAGCACTTCAATTTCGCCTGCTTTAAACTTTTCTATTACGCGGGTACGTTCACTTTGGCCTTTATCGCCATGAAAAACTTGTGCATTAACACCGCGCTTTTCAAGCTTTTGCGCTAAGTGTTCACAATCTTTTTTAGCATTAACAAAAATCAGTGCTTGGCGCCATTTATGGGTTTTAATTAAATGCGCTAAAACAGTGGTTTTCTCGCCTTTATTAACGCTAAATACACGCTGTACTAAAGTGCTTTCGTCTTTGCTTTGAACTTGTATTTCAACAGGGTCGTTTAATAAATCTTGTGTTAATAGCTTAACTTGCTCTGGGAAAGTTGCTGAAAATAACATAGTTTGTTTTTTAGCAGGCATTAACGCTAATAACTCAGCAAGCTCTTCGGTAAAGCCAAGGCTTAGCATACGGTCGGCTTCATCAAGCACAAGTGTATTTAGTTTATCGAGCTTAATAGCATTGCTTGAGATTAAATCGAGTAAGCGCCCTGGTGTTGCCACTATAATATCAGCGCCACCACGAAGTGCCTGCATTTGTGTATTAACCGATACACCACCAAACACAGCAATCGTTTTAATTGCGCCATTAAAGTTAGCAGAATACGATTTAACGCTATCGGCTACTTGCGTAGCAAGCTCACGAGTAGGTACTAAAATAAGCCCCGTTACAAAGTTACCTTTGCTGGCTGCACTTTTACTACCTTGTTCAAGGAACATTTTTTGTAGCATTGGCAGCGCAAACGTTGCTGTTTTACCTGAGCCTGTATTTGCCCCAGCAATTAAGTCACTGCCTGCAAGCACACTAGGTATAGCCTTAGCTTGAATTGGCGTAGGTTGGGTATATTCCAAATCGGTTAAACGAGCTAATAGCTCTGGAATAAGGCCAAGTTCGTTAAAAGTGCTAGGGCTTGTGGCTGAGGTCATAAAGGTGTGGCTCATTGCTAAAAAAGTAGCCTGTAATTTTAGCGTATTTAGCGCATATTAAGTAGAGATTAGTGATTTAAATATCAGCGGCGTGTTGTAAAGGTAACTGTAAGCGCAGGCTACCCCCGCGCATTGTCCTTTTATATTACTGGGTTTTATTTAACTGTGTTTGTAATCTACTTTTAGTCTCTTTTAAGGTATCTAAATAGGGGTATGTGGTATCTACGACATTTAAAGCAGCCTCTATTTTAATAAGTGCCTGTTGTATATTACCTTGTAATTCATAGCCATAACCTAACCCCCATAGTGCATCAACAGATTGTGAGTGATGCTTAACATTATGCTTAAATACTGCCACAGCCCGCTCATATTGCTGCATATTTACTAGGTTGTAACCAAGTTGCCTAACAGCCGCCTCTGGAGGTGTTATTTGCTCCCCCCATTGCTGAGATAACTTTTTATAATAAACATCAATAGATTCTATATCATCGCTTAAAGCACTCATGGGCATTTGTTTGGGTAAAAATAAATGATGGTAAGCATTAAAGGCCCCAGCGGCAGATGTTAAGTTATGCGATACATTTTCAAATGCGTCACTGAAAAAGCGTAAATTTGGCAAGCTATTAGATTGTAAAGCTTGCTGCAGCTCATTATATCGCTCACGCATTAAGCCAGCTTCTTCGCCAATATTTATATAAACATAGTTATTCAGGTCTTTTGATTTATTGATAAACGAATTAGTCGCTTTTACCGGTGCGCCATAGTTCCACCAAACGGCAGGGCTGTAAGCAATATGCGCTTGGAAAAGTTCAGGGTTAGCTTGCATAGTATAAAGTGCAAACACGCCTGCTGCTGAGCCTCCAGCAATTACATTAAAGTTATGCGTACGATAGCTTTTATTAATCAAGGGCATAAGCTCTTGCTCAATAAATGCTAAAAACTTTGCTGCGCCTCCGCCTTCACCTACCGGGCCTTGTGGCTCTTTATTAACTGTGGGGTATAAATCTCTTAAGCGATTAGTGTTTTCAATAGCGACAATAATAACCTCAGGCGCACGATTATTATTTTGTAAGCGCTCAATAACAGTACTGGCAAGCGGTATATTACCCGCGCCATCTAAGCGATATATAACAGGATATACCTTGTTTGGCTCAGATTGATAGCTCTTAGGTAACTGAACGACAACTGTGCGTTCTTCGTTTAAAACAGCCGATTTAAATGTATGTGTGTGTTGCGGATAGCCAATGGTTTGCTGTTTTAAATCAGGCTCTGCAAGTGTGCTACTAGAAAACAATAAAAATAAACTATATATAAAAACAGCGGTTAATAAACGCATGACTAATCCTTTAGAAAGTAGTGTGTTATTTAATCTAACAGGCTTTGAGGTACATCGAGTAGGGTGAGGCTTATGCCTCATCCCTCTCACAGAACCGTACGTACGGACCTCGTATACGGCTCCTGTACCCTTCACATTTTATCAACTTATTTCCTAAACGCTGATAAAGCAAGCCATCCCGTATTCACTTTTTCTATTGGATATAAACCAAGCTCCTCAAA
>NZ_JASDCB010000118.1:0-5040 GCF_030408135.1 Pseudoalteromonas sp. APC 3691
CACCCTGAGTTGTTCATGCCTCGCTATGCGTTGTCCGCTGCGCGTCGCCATATCCCGTCTCAGTGGGGTCGCATTATAGGGAGATCCGAAAACAGATCAACCCTTTTTTGAAGAAAACTTGAAATAATGTGCTGTTCGCACATATTTACATCGAAATGGTTACTTTAAACACTAAAAAGGCCCTGATGGGCCTTTTTGGTTAGTTTACTATGAGCTTCCAGCCAAGTTTACCTTGCTGTTTAGACTCTTGTTGTAGCTCGCTGGCCATTAATGGATGATCTTTTAACCAGTTACTTTCAAACTTAAGGTCTAACACTTCATTTTTAGCAGTTAACTCAAACTTAGGCAGTACATCATCTTGTCTTCGCATTGATAAGATGACTGATATTCGTAGTAATCTCACTATATATTGCGCTAATAGACTATTTACCCCGAGTGAATTAAAACAGCCTTTTGGAAAATCAGATCGATGTGCATCTGCTACCGCTACTATTAATTTATGCTCTGACTGTGAAAAACCAGGCATATCGGTATTTTCCAAAATATAAGCGGTATGTTTATGGTACTGCTTATACTCTATTAGTAATCCAATCTCATGAAGCTGCGCTACCGCTTTTAATAGTGGTAACCCATTTAAACTTTCAATTGGCCAATCTTTATCAATATTTACCGCTAACTGCATAGCTAAGCTTGAAACTCGACACGCTTGTTTTTGATCAACGTGATAACGACTCATAAACCCATCAACTGTGCGTTTGCGAATATCGTTATTATGAAACTCCGGAACCATGCTATATAAAACACCTTCACGCAGTGCCCCGCCCGCCAATCCCATTTTTTCTATTTCAAGAGATTCAAATAGTGCGATTAAGATTGCGAGTCCTGATACAAATACCAGTCGACGGTCTTCACTTAATCCAGGAAGGTCTAGCGCTGCAATAGTGCTAAATGCAATTGCTTGATCTTTTATAGTGTTGAGCTTTTCAAGTGTAAGTAAGTCGTCAAGATTTTGCGCGACCATAATTTCTTGAATTGCTTGTACTGTACCAGAAGCTCCAGATGCAATTTGCCACCCAGCAGCTTTATACTCTGGAGAAATTTCATCAATGACTGTACGAGCTGCTTTTATTGCTGCGTTAAAGTTACTCTTACTTAGTTGGCAATCTTTAAAGTAGCGTTCAAGATAAGTAACACACCCCATGTTGAGGCTTTTGTAATGTAGGGCATCAAATGCCTTACCAATTACAACTTCGGTACTTGCACCACCAATATCAATAACCAGCTGTTTACCAGTACAAGAAGAAGTATGGGCAACACCTTTATAAATTGTGCGCGCTTCTAATTCTCCGCTAATAACATTGATGTTATGACCAAGAATCTTCTCGGCATGATTTTTAAATACTTCGGCGTTAGTCGCTAAGCGCAAGGTAGCAGTGGCTACTATGGTGATGTTTTTATCTGGGATATCTTGTAGACGCTCAGCAAAAAGGGCAAGGCATTCCCAGCCTCGCTGCATTGCTTCAGTGCTCAATACGTTATCTTTATCAAGCCCTGCGGCTAATCGGACTTTGCGTTTAACACGTCCAATTGTTTGTAGACCGCCAGCAATTGATTTGGCTATAAGCATATGAAAGCTATTTGAGCCCAAATCAATAACTGCGTATACATTTTTTTGCGGTTTAAGTTGCCCCACCGTTCAAAAACCTCTAGTTACTACTGCTTATACAAACGGTCGCTTACGACCGTCCTTTTTGGTAACTATTATTTGGACGACGTCCGCTGTTATTACTGCGATTACGTGGACCATTTGAATAGTTGCGCTTTCTTTGAATAATAGGCTGAGTTAAATCATCTAGCAATGCTGTTTTATCATAATGCGATAAAGGAATGCTGTGCTCTATATACTCTTCAATTTCATGCAGGTTGTATGCATATTGCTCACACGCAAAACTAATTGCATGACCTGATGCGCCAGCACGACCAGTACGACCAATACGGTGTACATAATCTTCACAATCATCAGGTAAATCAAAGTTAAATACATGACTTACTTCTGGGATATGAAGACCACGCGCAGCAACATCGGTTGCAACTAAAAAGTCTAATTCGCCTTTGCTGAATTGCGCTAATATAGTTTGGCGTTTTTTCTGGTTAACATCACCAGTAAGCATACCTACACGATGACCGTCTGATTTAAGCCAAGCATATACTGTTTCACAACTATGCTTGGTATTTGCAAACACGATTGCTTTCTCTGGCCATTCTTCTTCAATTAAGGTTAACAACAGCTTAATTTTATCTTCTTGCGAAGGATGAAATAGCTCTTCTTGAATACGTTTACCCGTTTTAACGTCAGGTTCAATTTGAACATGCTCTGGGTTTGTCATGTGCTCAAAAGCTAATTCTTGTACGCGGTACGATAATGTGGCAGAAAATAATAAGTTTAAACGCTTTGATGTATCTGGCATGCGATCGAACATATAGCGAATATCTTTGATAAAACCTAAATCGAACATACGATCGGCTTCGTCCAGCACGACTACCTCAATTTCATTAAGGGTGTAACAGCCTTGCTTATACAGATCAATTAGGCGACCTGTAGTACCAATTAAAATATCAACGCCTTTTTCTAGTTGTGCACGTTGTTTTTCGTAATCTTCGCCACCATATACTAAACCTAAGTTAAGATTACAGTGCGGCGCTAAAATTTTAGCATCTTTGTGTATCTGAATCGCAAGCTCCCGAGTAGGGGCCATGATCAGGGCTCTTGGATGTTTACTAGGTGCTTTGCTAGATTGTAATAACCGATGGCACGTGGCAGTTAAAAACGCCAACGTTTTGCCTGTACCAGTTTGAGCTTGGCCCGCGATATCGCGTCCATCACAAATAAAAGGTAGGCATTTTGCTTGAATAGGTGTGCAATATTCAAACCCATTCTCGGTTAAACCGGCAACCACTTCCGGTGCGATAGCAAAGTCTGAAAACTTTTTATCGGTTAAATGTGTCTTAGTCATAGCGTTTAAGCATAACGTTTAAACTTGCAATAAGAAACAAGAGTGTTTAAATACGCACTAAATATTTCGCCTAACTAAATCGGAGAGCGCAATGAGCGAGAAAATAATCCAAATTACTGACGATAGCTTTGAAGCTGACGTATTACAATCAGACAAACCAGTACTAGTAGATTTCTGGGCTGAATGGTGTGGACCTTGTAAAATGATCGCCCCTATTCTTCACGAAGTTGCTGATGAATACGACAGCCGTGTGACTGTTGCTAAATTAAATATTGACCAAAATGCTGGCACACCGCCAAAATTTGGTATTCGTGGTATCCCTACTTTACTTCTTTTTAAAGATGGTCAAGTAGCTGCAACGAAAGTAGGTGCTCTTTCAAAAACTCAACTTATCGAGTTTTTAGAAAACAACATCTAACGGTAAGCTAGAACAATAAAAAGGGCTTTTTTGCCCTTTTTTAAATTTATTTTGTATAAAGACTGGACGCTTTGCCAGTGAACTGCTAGTTTATAAAGCCAACTAATCCTTAGTTATATTCAACAAACCTCACTCAACGATCAAAGCGATTTTGAGTATGACAACTGTAATAAAGAACCCACCAATATGCATTTACGCGAATTAAAAGACAAGTCGATTAAAGAGCTTGTAGACTTAGCTGAGTCCATGGGGCTCGAAAACGTAGCCCGCTTAAGAAAGCAAGATATCATTTTTGCCATTCTTAAATCCCATGCCAAAGGCGGAGAGAATATCTTCGGCGGCGGTGTATTAGAGATTTTACAAGATGGTTTCGGCTTCTTAAGATCATCAGAAGCCTCTTACTTAGCTGGGCCAGATGACATTTATGTTTCACCTAGCCAAATTCGCCGTTTCAGCATGCGTACTGGCGATTCAATTTCAGGTCTTATTCGTCCACCTAAAGACGGTGAACGTTACTTTGCTTTACTTAAAGTAAATGAAGTTAACTTTGATAAACCTGAAAACTCTCGAACTAAAATTCTTTTTGAAAACCTTACTCCACTACATGCAAACGAACGTTTTCGCATGGAACGTGGTAACGGCAGTAAAGAAGATATTACAGCCCGTGTACTTGATTTAGCATCTCCTATTGGCCGCGGCCAACGTGGCTTGTTGGTAGCTCCGCCAAAAGCGGGTAAAACAATGCTACTTCAAAACATTGCACAATCAATTACGCATAATCATCCTGATGTAACATTAATGGTTTTACTTATTGATGAACGTCCGGAAGAAGTAACAGAAATGCAACGCCTCGTTAAAGGCGAAGTTATTGCATCAACGTTCGATGAGCCAGCTTCTCGTCACGTACAAGTTGCCGAAATGGTTATCGAAAAAGCAAAACGTTTAGTTGAGCATAAAAAAGATGTTGTTATCTTACTGGATTCAATCACTCGTTTAGCACGTGCTTATAACACCGTTATTCCTTCATCAGGTAAAGTACTTACTGGTGGTGTTGACGCTAACGCATTACACAAACCTAAGCGCTTTTTTGGTGCTGCACGTAATGTTGAGGAAGGTGGTAGCTTAACAATTATAGCTACAGCGCTTATCGACACTGGCTCTAAAATGGATGAAGTTATCTACGAAGAGTTTAAAGGTACTGGTAACATGGAACTTCACCTTAACCGTAAAATTGCGGAAAGACGTGTATTCCCTGCTATCGACTTTAATCGTTCAGGCACTCGTCGTGAAGAATTACTAACAAAACCAGATGAGCTTCAAAAGCTTTGGATTTTACGTAAAATTGTTCATGACATGTCAGAAATTGATGCAA
Organism: Pseudoalteromonas sp. APC 3691; assembly: GCF_030408135.1. NCBI lineage: Bacteria > Pseudomonadati > Pseudomonadota > Gammaproteobacteria > Alteromonadales > Pseudoalteromonadaceae > Pseudoalteromonas > Pseudoalteromonas sp. APC 3691. The sequence goes on from NZ_JASDCB010000118.1 coordinate 4,805, forward strand.
TGGAATTCTTAATCGATAAACTATCGATGAGCAAAACCAATGATGAATTTTTTGATTCGATGAGACGCCAATAAAAGCGTTTTAATTGAATAAAAAAAGCGCCTAAGGCGCTTCAGACTGTTGAAAAAGGGCTAGACACAGATCGAGCCCTTTGATCTAATAAGCAGAGTGAATTTGGAGAGTTCATTATGCTTAGAGATAAAACCCCGCAACAACATGAATTAGAAATGGTCGCA
>NZ_JASDCB010000119.1:0-5023 GCF_030408135.1 Pseudoalteromonas sp. APC 3691
CCCACCCTCAAGCACAGTATTGGTCTGACTAAGTATAGGGCGTTGCGCTATTTTGCACGCTGACCCACCAATACTGCCGAAACAGGTTACGGTTAGTTGTGTACCTCTAACTTCTTATGGCTTCCTTCAGACCCCACCGTTGGCCAGTGACGCCCTTGCCATTCAGATTATCTTCCCCTTAGTCAGGGTAATAAGGCATCTTTCAGCCTATCGGGTTTGCCAGCTTCGCTGGGCAAACAAAAAAACCTTGATGCAATCCATCAAGGTTTTTTTTCGAGTAAAAATAATTAAACTGAATCCTGAAAAAGATTCTAATCTAAGGATTTAACGACTTAAACTTAGAAAGTAAGTTTATTCCCACTTTATTTACACCACTACTCAAGCCAAGAGCTAGCTTATCGCTCAGCCCTTTTTTAACTTTGTATTTAATCTTATAAATTTGACGCTCATGTTGCTGCTCTAGCAATGCATCATCACTCGTTTTTATTACGTCTACCAAGCCTTTATCTATCGCTTGAGTTGCAAACCAATGCTCACCTGTCGCAACTAAGTTTATATCTAAGCTTGGACGTTGAGTGCTTACAAACGTTTTAAATAAATCATGTGTTTGTTCAATTTCTTCACGAAATTTTTCACGGGCCTTATCTGTGTTTTCACCAAATAAAGTAAGTGTGCGTTTAAATTCACCTGCTGTTATTTGCTCAAATTCAACATCATTTTTCTTTAATATTTTATTAAAGTTAGGTATTTGAGCTATCACACCAATAGATCCAACTATTGCAAAAGGCGCTGCAAGTATCTCATCCGCGACACACGCCATCATGTAACCACCACTTGCTGCCACTTTATCAATTGCAACACTCAGAGGAATACCCGCACTTTTAATACGCTGTAACTGAGATGCAGCAAGTCCGTAGCCATGTACAACACCGCCACCACTTTCTAAACGAATAAGTACTTTGTCTTTACTTGGATCGGCAATAGAGATAATGGCTGTAATTTCTTCTCGCAGGCTTTCTACTTCGTGAGCGTCCATACTACCCACAAAGTCAATTACATATAAACGAGGTTTAGGCTCATCTTTATCTGCTTTTTTACTTTTTGATTTAAGCTGTTTTTGATGCGCTTTAAGCTCTTTTTTACCCAACGTATTTTGTAAAAAACTTTCTTTAAGTTCAACTAGCTGCTCTGATATATCGTCAATTTGTATTTCACCTTTTTTGGCCTTTGGCTTAACTGCAGCGCCAACTATTAGCATTAAAATAACTGCTATAGCGATAACAAAAGTGACTGTCTTAGCAAAAAACAAACCGTACTCGTATAAAAATTCCAACAGGTTTCTCCATTTATAAATTTCAGCTAATTTAGCATGCTTTAAAGCAAAAAAAAGCCACTTTTCAGTGGCTTTTAAAGGTTAATTATTTTACTGGTTATTAATCAGTCACAATCTCAGGATTTGACACTAATAACATCCGTCCGCGAGCAGCTAAGTAAGTTGCTACTTGTAACTGCATTTCTGCATTAGCAGCTGCACTGCCTTCAACAGTCGAAGCCTCTGCAGCATCTTGAGCTGGCGTTAAAATAGAACCATGATGGCCAGTCGTAAATTTAACTAAATAGCTCGAAGGTGTTTCACTCAATGCTTGCGAAGAGCTTACTGTTTCAAGACCCATCAAGTTAGCTAATGGAATTGTGCCAGAAATAGGATTATTAGCTGCCATTGGTGGTATCACTTGGTCAGGCTTGTTATCAACACCATCACCCACAACAACATTAGTATAAACAGGAGTACCTAATGCTTTCACAGTGGCTGCGTAGTTCGTTGGGTCGCCACTATCTAATGCTGTTTGCGCCGCAAAAGCAAACTGTGTAAATACACCTTGAATGTTAGTAAGTTTAGTCGTTTCACCCGCAGTGGTAAGTGATGCAATATATTCGCTGTAACCACACGTTAAATAAGCTTCCATATCCTCCGATGCCAATGAACCACAGTTAGAAAGCGCAGCGCCCTGTAAGTAAACGTTAAGTTCATCAGCTTCTGTTGTACCCGCTTGTGAAAGTACTGAACCTTGAATAAATGGACCAAACGCAGCAGATTCAAGTAAGAAACTTGCTATACCGCCACCACCACTTGCAAGCGCTACCGTGTTTACATTAAATAGCGGATCAAGCGTTTCTGCCATTGGCGTATTAGCTTGAGCAATAAATGCTGGAGCAACAATAGAACCTAGCGAATGCCCAATGTAGGTAACGTCTTTACTATTAATAGTTGTATCGTTGATAAAGTTTAGGCCTAAACGAAGGCCTAATAAATCAGCAGCCGATTGACGTAAGCTATCACGTGCAACAAGCAATGAACTTAAGTTCATGTAACTAAGTACAGAGCCCGTTGTTGCATTAAAGTCGTCTGTTCCATCATCATCAACATCTATTCCACGCTCACCATGTCTTGGATGGTCAATAGCAACCGTTGCAAAGCCTTGAATAGAAAGCTGCGCAGTTAAAGCAAGCATACTTTCTTTTTTTGTTGTAATGCCGTGCTGCATAATCACAACAGGCCAACCACCTTCTGGGATACTTTCAAGCTCAGGTAAACCATAAGCTAAACGATAAACATTTATATCAGCTAAAATTGGCTTTGTAATTTGTACAGGTATAGTCTCATTGCTTTGAGCTAATGGAACTGGGTTATATTTAGTTAAATGCCGAGTAATATCTATTTTTGGATAGTCATGTAGACGGGTATTTATTTGCTGACAAACGTCTTCATAAGGCCCTTCGTCAAACATAGTTGCATCAATATCTTCTTCTTTACCCTCATCTCGTAACTTTTGATCCGCGGCTAACTGATTTAATACTGCAACAGGGCTTGAACACATTGCTTTCCAGTATGTGTCATTCAAAGCGCTTATATCGGTACCTGTAGGTGTGCCTAGATACATTGGTAAAGTAATTTCACCTTTAATGTATTCAACAGCATCAAATGGTGCAAAAGTAGCTATGTCTGGAAAACCTAAAAAATCTTTAACCGTTTCTTCAGACTCTGTGATAGTTATTTTTGGTATGGTTGCAGGGTTTCTCAAACTACCAGCTAATAATTGCTTAATAGTACCAAGTACTGGCCCTGCTGATTGAATAGTCATTGCGCTAGAAAAAATAATATCGTCTTTTGAAATATCGCCTGAACTAACTACTACATTTTCGTAGCTATTTACAGCACCTTGCAAACCAAGTTGGGCTTCTGTAATTAACGGCGCTTCTTCACTCACAGAGGCATAAGTAGATGAAGGCTCAATAGAACGACCTAAAGAATCCTTAAGCGCTGTAGTTAATACATTGATGTATGAGCTACCGGCCGTAAAAGGTTTTAAAGGTATAATAGCAACGCCATCACCTGAAGCTTGAGTAACAAAGTCAACACCAAAAGTAAGCTCACCGACCAATTTACAAGCAGTACCGGCAGCTACAACTGAACATTCTGCATCAGTTAAACTTGCACCCATTACAACTTCAAAAATTCTTACTGTACCAGGGGTCCCAGCAGACGCTTCATCTAAACTCACATTTGGTGGGAATGTTAAATCGATTTTATAAGGAACCTGCGAAGACCAACCATCAAGTGCACCTAGTGCAAGTTGAGGGTTTGCATAAGCTGCGCGCGAAATAGAGACATTGTTGTCATCTAATTCACCAGGAATATTAAGTGTACCGTCTTGAGTTCCACTCATTAATAAATCATTGGGTACCGATAAGATACCTGCTGCTGGATCAAATGTAACTGTTGCTGTTGGGATAACTGCTGCTGTGTCGTTTTTGACATCTGTTAACGTTTCTCCACCGCCACAACCTGCTAAAGCAGCTGTAACCGAGAGTGAAAGTAGCATTTTTTTCATATTGTTGGCTCCGCACGTATTTTATTTTTATAGTGTGTTTAATCAGTGTATTAAGTTAAAACAATGTAATCAGGTTATTAATGAGACATTAGACCAGTTAAACTTAACGTAAAGTTTCTATTTTCGCCACCTAATTTTACAATAAATTCGATTACTTCACGTTTCGCTATGTTAAAATCAAAAAAATTATATGAATTGGTACTTTTATGCACACATATCAAGCAGCTGAAAACGCACTTAAAGATAAAGTTATTTTAATAACAGGCGCCGGTGATGGTATTGGCCGAGTTGCAGCAATTACGTATGCAAAATACGGCGCTACAGTTATCTTATTAGGAAAAACAACTAATAAACTTGAATGTGTTTACGATGAAATTGTTAATGCTGGCTACCCTAAACCTGCAATAGTCCCTATGGATTTAAAAGGCGCAACGAAGCAAAACTACCGTGACCTTGCTGCAACAATCGAATATCAGTTTGGACGCCTTGATGGGTTGCTTAATAATGCAGGTATTTTAGGGTCACTCGGTCCGCTTGAACATTTTTGCTCATCTACGTTCGAAAACATAATGAAAGTAAACGTGACTGCACAAGCAATGATCACTAAAGCACTTTTTCCTGTTCTTCGTAAGTCTAATAATGCATCGATAGTATTTACGTCATCAGGTGTAGGCCGCAAAGGTCGTGAATTTTGGGGGCCTTATGCCATCTCAAAATTTGCAGTAGAAGGTATGATGCAAACATGGGCATGTGAAGTAGGTAAAACGAATATTCGTGTAAACTGTATTAACCCAGGCGCTACTCGCACTTCAATGCGAGCTGCTGCATATCCAGGTGAAGATAGAGACGCACTTGCTACACCAGAGGATTTAATGCCTACATATTTATATCTAATGAGTGACGATTCTAGTGAAGTGAATGGCGAATCGTTAGATGCTCAAGTAAAAAAGTAATTTAGAGTTTAAATAGTTTAAACAACACACATTAAAAAAGCCGCAATTAGCTGTCTCTTATACACAAATCCCTGCTAAGAAATTAGCGGGGATTTTTTTGAACTAAATCTCAATGTCATGATCAGATCTTCAAATCTTGTTTGAGGGCACATTATGATTAACGAACATACTCATTGG
>NZ_JASDCB010000012.1:0-80886 GCF_030408135.1 Pseudoalteromonas sp. APC 3691
TTTGAGGAGCTTGGTTTATATCCAATAGAAAAAGTGAATACGGGATGGCTTGCTTTATCAGCGTTTAGGAAATAAGTTGATAAAATGTGAAGGGTACAGGAGCCGTATACGAGGTCCGTACGTACGGTTCTGTGAGAGGGATGAGGCATAAGCCTCACCCTACTCGATATGCGTTTTAATTTCACGGCTAGATAAGCCCGCTTTTTTTAAAGCAATAAAACTTATAAAAGTGCAAAAAGCTTTTGTAGTTGTGGCATATATTCGCCCACAAGTTCAAGGTTGTTTTCGCTTACTAAAGATTCTGTAGACTCCTCAGCTGCGCTTGATGACTTACCAAACGAACCCATTAATGAGCTAGCGCCTTTATCTTTAGCACTTTTCATACTTTGAAAACCGCCCATTACTTTATTAGCAGTTTCTTGATTATCAGCCGAAAGGCCCGATTTAAGATTTTCGATATAAGCCATTGATACTTCAGAACCTACAGTTACTAGCTGCTCTGGCGTAAAACCGTAACGGTTTGTAACACTCGCAAAGCTTTTGTACAGGTCTTGTTCTTTAATCATGCTTAATGCACTGTTAGCTAAAGAGCTTTGTTCGCCAACACTTTGATCTGCAGAACCACCTAGCATACTTGCTAAATCTAAGTCTTTTAACGACTCTTGGCTGCTTGCCCAGCTAGTAACAGCTGGCAGTGCTTTCATATAGCTTTGAAGTTGACCTTCGTTAATATCCTCTGCAAGGCTTGAGAAACTCATCGCTAATAAGCTAAGTGATACAAGTATTTTTTTCATTGAGCATTTCCTGTTGTTTAATTAACGCTATTTAAAACTAAATGTAAGCGCTTGCCAATACATAACTAAAGTATTAGGTGTATTTAGGCTATAAAGTAGTATAAATACTTTAAAGTCCTATAACTTAAGCTGATTCAGCACAAATATAGTTACAAATGTTATAATGCATTTTTGTCGATAAGAGCTGAACGTAATGTTAACTATTTCAAATACTGTCACTATAGATGAATGGGAACTAGAGCTAACCGCTATTCGTTCGCAAGGTGCCGGTGGCCAAAACGTTAACAAAGTAGCCAGTGCTATTCATTTACGCTTTGATATTAATCGCTCAAAGTTACCTGACTTTTACAAAGAGCGACTACTAAAGCTAAACGACTCGCGCATTACTAAAGAAGGCGTTTTAATAATAAAAGCGCAAAGCCACCGCACACAAGAACTAAACCGCGAAGATGCCCTTAAACGCTTAAAAGATTTAATACTCAGTGCTACCGTTGTCAATAAAGCGCGCCGAGCTACTAAGCCTAGCCGTAATTCACAACGCAAACGTATGGATAAAAAAACCAAACACGGCCAAAACAAAGCACTACGAGGTAGTATAAAATTTTAGTTTTAAATGGTATTAATAAAGTAGAGAAGGGGCTTGATGTTTACATGCAGGCACTATTTTTACACCGTGTTGCTTGTATAAAAATATAAGTGAGGGCTAGCCTCACTTATAATAACTATTAATATTTACTTAGCCATTTCTAAATCAGATTCTGCATCTGCCAACATTGCAAACTCTTCATCAGCGCTTTTAGCAACTAAGTGTTTTGAGCTGTAGCCAAAGTAATATACGGCGCCCACAATAAACAGCATCATAGTGTATAAAAATGCACGAGGGTCGAACGCATACACACCGGTTAATGCTATAAGCGAAAGCACTAAAGCAATACTTGAAGTTACTACACCACCAGGGGTTTTATACGGGCGAGGTAAATCAGGTTGTTTAACGCGTAGCAAAATATGGCTCAGCGCCATCAATGCATACGATACAGTTGCACCTACTACAGCCATTGCAAGTATTAAATCACCCTCGCCACTGAGTGATACTAAAAAACCAAATACGGCAGGTACAATCAACGCACGTGCTGGCACTTTGCGATTAGTTGTAATCGACAACGAACGCGATAAATATCCGGCTCTAGATAAAGCAAACACTAAGCGACTATAACCATAAATAATAGAGAAAAACGAAGCAACTAAACCCGCAAGCCCTAATATATTTACTACAGTTGCTAAGCCCTCACTACCCGATGCATTTAATGCATCAACCAAAGGTACAGCACTTGCGCCCATTGCAGCAGCACCGCCAGCGCCAGGCACTAAAACAACAACTAAAAAAGCAGTAAATAACAAAAAGATCATTGCACCAATAATGCCTTTTGGCACATCTTTAGCGGGATCTTTTGCCTCTTCCGCAGCAAGCGGTACACCTTCTACCGCTAAAAATAACCACATGGCAAACGGTAATGCAGCCCAAACCCCGTACCAACCTAAAGGTAAAAACTCACTGGCTCCGACTGCATCAGTTGCGGGGACGTCAAATAAGCGCGATGCATCAAAATTTGTAATTAAAACAAAAGCCGTTGCAATAATAGCTAATACTGCTAAACCACTTATTACCATCATTACTTTAAGTGCTTCTCCTACGCCTGCTAAATGAATTCCCACAAATAGTAAGTAAAATAATGCATATACCCATGGGCCATTAAATCAGGTAAGGGCTTCAACTGCAGAGCCTATAAAAATAACAATAGCAGCGGGCGCTAAGGCATATTCAATTAATACGGCAAGTCCGGTTAAATAGCCTCCCGCTGGCCCGATAGCTTGACGCGCAAAACTATAACCACCGCCTGCAGCAGGTATTGCAGCTGACATTTCAGCAAGCGACAATACTAGCGCTAAATACATAACTGCCATTAATACTGCTGCAATGGCAAAGCCACCCCAACCGGCTTCAGCAATACCAAAGTTCCAGCCTGCAAAGTCACCCGATATTACATACGACACACCCAAACCTGCGAGTAATAACAATCCCGCAGTACCCCGTTTTAACTGTCTTTTAGCAAGGTACTCTGTATTATTAGTAGACATAACCCTTCTCCGTTGATGTTTAGTTTTTATTGTTTTATTTCACGTGTTTTTAATTAAAATTACTCAGCAATTAAAAAGTTAGTGGTTGAAACCTGATGCTCAATGACATCGTCTTGTGTGCGGTCTTTTAAATTAACCCCAGTTAGTTTTAGTTTTTTAGCTTCACGTAATAAGTACAGTGCACGCCTAGCCGCTTCAGCATAAGGCAGGCCTGCAGGGCGAATATTCGATATGCAATTACGACATGCATCGTTAAGTCCTGTTTTGGGCTCCCACGTTAAATACAAGCCAAGGCTATCTGGCGAACTAAGTCCTCGGCGCTCTCCTATTAACACCATAACCACCTGCGCATTTAGCAGCTCACCTATATCGTCGCCAATCGCTACTCGCCCTTGCTCAACCAAAGTAATGGGAGCAATTTTAAATTGCTTGTCTGTTGTGAGGTGCGTTAATAGCTCTGTTATAAATGGGTATGCATTTTTTTGTACCGCCAACGACGAGAGTCCATCAACCACGACAATTGCTAAATCGTATTTAGCCTGCGTAGTGTGTTTTTGTTTATTCATATAGCTGAGAAGTATTTGCCTACCATTGTCATTAAGCTTGCGGCCTAAATCGGGTCGCTGAAGGTAAGTAACCCTGTCAGTAGCTTGGCTGTGTAAATGAAGGGGAGGAGCAACCTCTTTTAGAGCACTAATACTACCCAGTTGCTCAGTCATTTCGTTAATATCTAGCGGAAAGCTCACCGTATCGCGCGCTTGTGCATGAGATAGCTGAAAAGCCAGCATTTCTGAGGTGGGCAAACTTATACCGGCGCGGCCAAGGCCAATACGCGCGTCGGTAAAACGACGTAAATAACTCCAAGGGTTGTGCACTACATTACCGTTATTTTTATGCTCGTTTACTGAGTTATCTAAAGGAGTGCTCTGTTTTGAACTTGATTTCATGAGCCACCTCCAGTAATTGCACCCAGAGGTTTGGCAAAAGCGGGAAGCAAAGTATCTGAAAGTGTGATATCGGAAGTGCTTTGCATAATTTTCATTTTGCTCAGCCATGCTTCAAACTCAGGGGCGGGTCTAGAGCCAAGAACACGACGAACATATAATGCATCATGAAACGACGTAGTTTGGTAATTAAGCATAATGTCGTCAGAGCCAGGTATTCCCATTACAAACGAGCAACCTGCAACGCCTAATAGCGTTAGCAAGTTATCCATATCGTTTTGATCGGCCTCTGCATGGTTGGTGTAACACACGTCGCACCCCATCGGTATACCTAGTAACTTAGCGCAAAAATGATCCTCAAGTCCTGCCCGAGTAATTTCTTTACCATCAAACAAATATTCAGGGCCAATAAACCCCACCACGGTATTTACTAGTAACGGGTTAAACTTACGAGCAACAGCATAAGCGCGAGCTTCACACGTTTGCTGATCAAGCCCATGATGCGCATTTGCTGAAAGCGAACTGCCTTGCCCGGTTTCAAAATACATCACGTTATTGCCAACAGTACCGCGCTTTAAACTCAAGGCCGCATCTTGCGCTTCGGCTAAGGTATTTAAATTAAAGCCAAAACTTGAATTAGTAGCCTCTGTGCCACCAATCGACTGAAACACTAAATCAACCGGTGCACCTGCTTCTATGCATTCAATCGTGTTAGTAACATGGGTGAGTACACAGCTTTGGGTTGGTATTTCATATTTTTGAATAACATCATCCATTAGCGTCATTAATTTAATGGCTTGAGCAACATTATCGGTTGCAGGGTTGATACCTATTACGGCATCGCCATTACCGTATAGCAGACCATCGAGCATGCATGCATGCAGCAATACCATTAATATCATCAGTAGGGTGGTTTGGTTGTAAACGTGTAGATAAATGCCCAGGAAGGCCAATAGTATTTCTAAAAGCACTCGTAACATGACACTTTTTAGCAATTAATATGAGATCTTGATTGCGCATTATTTTGCTAACAGCTGCGGCCATTTCGGGCGTAATACCCTGCCTTATACTTGCAAGCACAGCGGGTGTTGCAAAGTCGCTTAAAAGCCAATTACGAAAGTCACCTACGGTTAAATGTGCAATAGCCATAAAAGCATTCGCATCATGTTCGTCAATAATTAAACGTGTAATTTCGTCATCTTCATAGGGAATAAGTACCTCATTTAAAAATGTTTTAAGAGGTACATCGGCCAATGCCATTTGTGCTACAGCGCGCTCTTGCGCCGATTGTGCAATTACACCCGGTAAGCGATCACCCGAACGCTGCGGCGTTGCTTTAGCCATTAACTGGGCTAAGTTATCGAATTTATAAGTATGTGTACCTAATGTAACTGTACGCTTGCCCCATGATTTACTCCACATAACTAACATGACAAACCTTGGTATAGGTTTTGCTATATTTTAGCTATAAATCAATTTTGAATAGTTACAAGACAGCTTATTTTGTACCAAGTAACTATCGAATTTTGGCAAAAGATTATTTATTAATCCAATTCAATTGGTTGCATACGCAAAGCGGTGTTAACTTAAGCATAATAAAAGTGTAACGAAAAAGAGCATCCCCTATATGGCGCAGCAAAATAGGTACGGCGCACCACTTAAGAGCAAGGTGCAAACACATGACATAGACGAGCAAGCGCATAGCCTTACTCAATGGCAGCAAAAATACGATCAAATGAGCGACGGCAGCTTTTATGGTTTTATTGAAGAAACGGATTACGCCAATATTCACGTGTTTAAAGAATACACCGAGCGAGCGCTTCGTCAGTAATGTAACATAGCCCCCAATTCTGTTTGGCTTGGCATCCCTCATCAGTCGCAGCAAAGTAGAATTAATGGCCTAAATGTGGCAAGTAATCAATTTATGTGCCGTACAAGTGATAATGACTTTGAACTGATAACCCCTGAGTAATTTAATATTTATGGTTTGGTAATCGATTGAAACTCAATTGAATATATGGCGCAGCTACAAGGTGTAACATTGAAAAACCTGTCATCTGCGCAATCAGCTCGCTTATCGGTGAGCAACTCATCATTGCAAACGGCAAGGCAAATAATTAATAGCATGGTTGTAGGCAAGGGCTTTGGACTTAAAACCGAATCACAACAAGATATGTTAAACATGTTGGCGCTACACTTATTACAAGCGGATAATCCACAGCAAAATATTGCGCCAAGTTATAAACGTCGAAAAGCCGTGGTAGATAAAGTAAAAGAGTATGTGACCACAAATCCACAAAAAACAATAACCATAACCGAGCTGTGCGAGCTTGCCTTTGTAAGTAGGCGCACACTTCAATATAGCTTTGAGAGTATTTTAGGAATTAACCCTTTGCGGTTTTTACGTTTAACACGTTTAAATAATGTAAGGCGGGAACTGAAAAAATTAAACCAAGATAAGCCAATTTCAGTAATAGCAGCCAATTGGGGGTTTTGGCACGCGGGACAATTTGCTAAAGATTACACGCAACTTTTTGGTGAAAACCCATCACAAACAGTTAAAAATAATAGTTTTAAAGGTTAAAAACTACACTTCTAACTTGGGTTAAAACACCTACAAGACGCGCAGCTTGCTGGCGTTTAAAAGCACCGCTTTTACATTTAGTTGGATGCATTAGTAAACAAGTGACTTAATCACCACCGAGAAGTGAAGGAGAAAACAAGGAGCAGTGACTAACATTACTCGTGTTTTCTTTGTGTAACGCACAGCGCCTCGATGGTGAAATATCATATAACTTAAACAAATGGACTTTGTCTGCTCATTTACTCCTCTTTTTCTTCTCTTTGTGCATTTATATTTGTAAGGGCTGTTATTCACAAAGAGGTTTAGAGGCGCTGCTCTTTTAGAGGACAGCTTGGAAGTTAAAATAATAAAGAACTAAAAGTAAAAGCGAGGTATAAAACCTCGCTTATTATATTCAAAAGCCCTATTTGATCGGTGCTATTTAAGCCGCGATTAAATAGGACTCTTGTCCTGAATGTTTGTTGCTACGTTTAAACGAGCCTTTGCCTTTTTTAGCTTTAACTACTTGTGGTTTAAATAATTTAGAGGTGACCATTGCCGCTAGTGCATTGTGGTTTATAACGCCTCGCCCTGTGTCTACCGCGCTGGTATTTGCGGTTTTTGCTTTAGATTTTTTAGTCATATATTTCCTATCAACTAATGGTTATTTTAAGTTAAATAATAAAGAGGCTTTTATATTGGCCTATTTAAGAGATGGCGATTGTAGGCTTAATTTTCAACCGCGCAAGTATTTTTAACATTCTTTTGGTCGTATTTTAATAATAAAAACGCATAAAAAAAGCGCAGTTAATAACCGCGCTTAATGTGGTTTAATTTGCTTTAAAAATTAAAAGCTAAAGCTTACTTTTGCATAGTACGTTCTGCCGTCAAAGCCGTATGGCAATGCGCGTACAGGATATTTAAATGCACCATTGGTGATAAAGTTAAGTACTTCGTCGTCACCTAGCTCGTCTGGCGTTTCGTCAAACACGTTATCGGCACCTACCGAAAGCGCAAACATGTCATTAATTTGGTAACTAACATTTAAATCAACTAACACAGCAGACTCAACCGTACTTGTTGGTTTAAATGACCCCGTAGGCGAAAGCTCACCAGGTAATGAAATATGGTCGTTACCAAAGTATTTTACATCTGTTTCGCCAAAGTAGTTAAAGCGAATGGTTGATGTGTAGGCATCGCGCTCGTAGTCAAACGTAAACGTTGCACGTTCGCTAGGTTGTCCGTCGGTAAAAAAGCTGCGTTGTAAATCATCAAAAGCAACCGCTTCAGGAATACCGTCTTCTGCATTTACGCTGTCAATTTTAGTATCGTTTAGGTTACCTGCAAAGGTTACTCCTAAATTACCGCCTTCAACTTCAGTGCGGTACGATGCAATAATATCAACACCTTGTGTAGTAGAATCAACCGAGTTTGAGAAGTAGTTAGCTTGCACTGCACCAGTTGTTTGTAGCGCTGCAACTGCATCACCGCTAAACGATACGTCGTCAGCCGAAAGTAAGCTGCCAAGTGTAATACGGTCTTCAATTTCTACACGGTAAAAATCAACCGTTAACGAAAGCTCGCTTGTTACATCGTAAACAAAACCAGCACTGTAGTTTGTTGATGTTTCAAGCTCTAAGCTATCTACGCCTAACGCACTTGGGAAGGCTGTACCGGTGTTTGCTGTGAACGACTGCGTTAATGTACCGTCTGAGCCTAAGTTAGTTGTAAAGGCTGTATAACCACTTTGTTGAAGTGATGGCGCTCTAAAACCAGTAGACAGTGCACCACGTACTGCAAAGTCATCTGAAAATTCATAACGCGTTGCTAATTTACCAATTAAATCATCCCCAGCATCTGAGAAATCTTCATAGCGTAGTGCACCACTTACGTTCCATGCGTCGGTGATCATAGTTTCTACGTCTACATAAACTGCGTAGCTGTTACGGTCGCTGTCGTTAGCCGCTTCAGGGCGAAGGCCGTTATAAGCCTGAAAACCACACTGTGCAAATTGATCCGGATCGTTTACTGATGGGTACGAGGTATCCATATTTGCTAGTCCACAGGCGTATGATGCTTCATCGCCAGGCACTATTCCGTAGTTTTCTTTACGGTATTCGGCGCCTACTGTTACATATAAAGGCTCACTACGGCCAATATCTACAATACCGTTTACATCAAGGTTAACCGTTGTTTGATCGAATCTAAAACCACCTGAGTAACCGCCAGTAGGGCCTGAGTTTGCTGCAATGTCGGCATCGCTTGCATCTGGGTTATTAAATAAATACTCAGCCGCGTAAGAAGCATTTAATGTATTGCGTGATGTAAAATCGTATTGGTTTTCACCATAAACAGCCGATACATCGTAAGTCCAGTCTGTGTTTATATCGCCTTTAAAACCAAGCGCTACTGAAATATCTTGTGCTTCGTTATATATGCGCGGTAAAAAACCATCGCTGTATACTTGGGTTACGTTTTTAGAGGCTTCGTTAAAGTTACGGTAAAAACCATTACCCAGCGCCGTGCGCTCAGAGTAGCCACCAAACGAGTAAAGCTCGCCGTCGCCCATTGGTAATGCCATGTTGTAAAATAACGACGTAAATTCACTTTCTGAGTTACCTTGGCCCCAGCGTACATCTTCACTTAGTGTACCTGGTTCAACATTAAGCGAACCACCCGTATCGCGCTCTGCACGGTTAGTGCCGTCGGCATCACGGTACTCAAGCGATAGGTTAATAAAGCCGCCTTCGTTACCTAATTCAAAACCACGGTTTAAACCTGCTGAAATAGTGTCGCCGTCACCTTCACTCGTGCCGCCGTATTGTACAAAACCCGTTGTAATACCGGTTGAGTTATTAAGAGATAAGTTAATTACGCCTGCAATAGCATCAGAGCCATACTGCGCTGCAGCGCCATCGCGTAATACTTCAACGCCTTTAAGCGCTGTTAGCGGAATGGCATTCATATCAGTACCCGCAGCGCCTGCGCCTACTGTACCGTTAAGGCCAAAAATTGATTGGTTATGACGACGTTTACCATTTACTAATACAAGGGTTTGATCTGGTTGTAAGCCACGAAGTGTTGCGGGTCTAAATAAATCTGAACCGTCTGATACTTGTGTACGCGAAAAGTTAAACGAAGGCGCTGTCGCTTGAAGGCTTTGGCCTAACTCGGTAAAACCACCTTTAGTTAAATCATCCGCGTCAATTAAATCAATAGGAGAAGAAGACTCTGCAGAGGTACGGTTAGATACACGCGACCCTAATACAGATATTTGCTCTATGTTTTTAGCAGCTTGCACTGGTGCTTCTTCTGCGTTAACAATGCTTGGTGCGCTAAACGCGAAAGCAACGGCTACAGCAAGTGTGTTTAAACGGTATGTTGACATAGTGACGACCCTGTTTTTTTGTATTCTTAATAATATGTGTGTGGTTATGATGCTCATAACCTGTTGCAAACATCCTAGCAACATATGTAAACAAAAAGAAATAAAAAAACTAAATATATGGTCTAAGTATGCAAATAAACTTCAAGATAAGAAAAAATCACATCAAATCGATTAAAATGCACGCTAATAAAGGATTAAACATCAAAAAGCAGAGTGTTTAACGCTTTATTTACAATGTGGTTTTGCTCGTTATTTTATACTTTTAAAGGTAATAGGCAGCGAATGGTCGTACCTGTGCCTAATGTACTGTTAACTTCTATTTTTCCACCGTGATCGCTCACCATAGCGTATACAAGTGTCATACCCATACCGGTGCCTTTTCCGACTTCTTTTGTTGTGTAAAAAGGGTCAAACATATGCGCTATTGTGTCTTCATTCATTCCACAACCGTTATCTTTTATTTCAATACAAATATTTGTGTTTAGTTCAAAAATATTCACTTCGATAATGCAGCCTTTTTCTAAATCTAACTCGCAAGCTTGCCAAGCATTCATTAAAAGGTTTACAAAAATCTGATTAATTGACGATAAATTGCACCAAATGAGTGGTAGGGGTTCAAACCGCGTTTTTATTTCGCATAATTTAAGTTTGCTACTCAATAACCTTAAAGCATTATTAGCACCCGTTGTTACATCGGCTAATTGTTTATCTTGAGAAGAGGTGGGGTGGGCAAAGTTTAATAAGTCATGCACTATTTGTTTTATACGTTTAAGTCCTTCAACGCTGTCGTTAATTTGCCCCTGCAAATTGTTATAAATCCACGCATACGGATACTGTAAATTGAGTATGTCGATTTCGTGTTTAAAACGGCTCTCTTTAATTTCGTTATTTAAATATTGTTCGTTAAGTTTTAGCAGCGCTACAAGTAAAGGGCTTGCGTTTTGTAGGCTCTCTACGTTACTCATTGCATAGGCAAGTGGGGTATTTATTTCGTGGGCAACGCCTGCGCTCAGTGTACCTAAGGTTGCCATTTTTTCTGTTTGCACAAACAGCATTTGTTGGTGTTCTAAGTCGGCTACTTTTTTTTGTAGTTCATTATTTATGGCAACTAAAACGCTACTTTTATCTTTGAGTAATTGCTCTGCAGCTAAGCGCAGCTTTTGTTCGTTTAAAAAAGCACGTTCAAAATTACCATCTGATCCATCCATTCCCTTCATCCATATAGATAACTTTATACTTAACGTTTAGTCGTCTGCATGCAAATTTGCAACTTTAGTGTGGCCAAGGCCTAATTTTATGTATGAGTAATTATCCACTTATTGCTAATAACCCCATTATATAAATACCACTTAATATAAAAGGTAGTCACAAACACACCATAGAATATTTTTTTAAGCTATTATTTAACCAGAAGTAATTTAAAGGCGACTCAATGACTCAAGTAACACCAAGCACACCAATAAATCAGGTTGATGTACTTTGCATTGATGATGATGAGATAGTACTACGCACGTTAACACGGCTACTTGAAGTAAATGGCCTGTCGGTTATTGTTTGCGATAACCCGCAAAGTGCACTAACGCTTTTTAAAAATCATGAGTTTGGTTTAATTATTAGCGATATGCGTATGCCGGTAATGAACGGTGCCGAGTTTTTAGAAAAAGCACGTGCGCTGGCGCCCGACACCCAACGCATTTTATTAACCGGTTACGCCGACATACAAACCACCTTAGCGGCTGTTAACCAGGGCCAAATAAATGGTTATATTCAAAAGCCTTGGCAAAACGATTTATTACTTCGTAGCATTAGAGATAGCCTAGAAAAATTTGCACTAAAAAAACAAAATCAAAAATTAGAGGCACAAGTTAAAGCGCAAAACCAAGAGTTGCTAGAGCTTAATAATTCGCTTGAGCAACGGGTAGAAAAACGCACCTTACAAATCAAACAGGTTTTAAAAAAGCTTGAAGACGCCAACGAGCGCGAAAAACAAGAGCATAAATCGACCGTAGAGCTGCTATATAATTTTGTTAACGCAAACCCTTACCTAGATGGCAACAAAGCACAAAATATTGCAAATACCTGTACACAAATAGCACTTTATTTAAACTTGTCGCAAAAAAGTATTGATCTTGCCCCTATGGCTGGTTACTTGGCGCAAATAGGCTTGCTTGCTATGGATCCTGATCTTTATAAAAAACCAGTTAACCGCTTAAATGAGCAACAACGTAAAACCTTTTATACTCACCCAAGTACTGCACAATTAATGTTAATGCCAGCAATACATTTACATGACTTGTCGGATGCTATTTATTATCAGTTTGAGCGCTTTAACGGAAACGGAATGCCCAAAGGCCTTGCCGGAAACGACATACCAATAGGCGCTATGGTGCTAGGTTTAGCGCGCGACTATTGGGACGCGTTTGAGCAAAGCAATGCAAGTGATGAAAAACAGCGCCACGATGACGCACTCGAAAGTGTAAAACTTTATAGTGGATCGTTTTATCATCCTAAAATTGTACGTGCACTTGAAGCAAGCCATGCAAAACTACACGAACAAAAAAGTTCAGCAGGATCAGTGCTAATTTGTAACGCCCATGAACTCAAAGAGCAAATGGTACTGGGCCATGCTCTACACAGCCATATGGGCATAATGTTGCTGCCCAAAGGTCATGTATTTGGCAGTAAATCGATAGAAAAACTCCAACAGCTAGAATCGAAAAAACCAACTCCGTTCAGAATAATGGTGAAAACTGCTAAATGATTGATCTAAACCGCAGTTTTTTTCGTTACAATGTGCATAAAATAGATTATTGAATTTGCTTGAAGGAGCACTCTGTGTCGCGATTTTCTGCGGTTACTGACAACCCCCATGATGGGCGTTTTAACCAAAAAACGGGAATACTGCTAACTAACTTAGGCAGCCCTGATGCACCAACAGCGGCTGCGCTTCGTACATATTTACGCGAATTTTTATCAGATCCACGCATTGTAGAAATACCACGCTTGGTATGGATGATAATTTTACATGGCATTATTTTACGCGTACGCCCTAAACGTTCGGCTAAATTATACGAGAGTATATGGACCGAAAACGGCTCACCACTTACCCACATTACTCGCCAGCAAAGTGTAAAGTTAAATACTTTATTAAAAGAGCAAGGTTATACCAATACAGAAGTAGTAATGGCAATGCGTTATGGCAACCCTTCAATAGAGGCAGGCCTTGAAGAGCTTCGTGATAAAGGCTTGACGCGTATAATTATTTTACCAATGTACCCGCAATATTCTAGCCCAACTACGGGTTCTACGTTTGATGCTGTATCGAGCGTACTGCGAAAATGGCGCTGGGTGCCAGAACTTCATTTTATAAATGGCTATCATAAAAACACCCGTTACATTGAGTCGCTTGCTAATAGTATTAGTGAGGATTTAGAAGCGAATGGTATGCCACAAAAAATTGTTTTTTCGTATCACGGTATGCCTAAATTGTTTTTAGAGCGCGGCGATCCGTACCATTGCCTATGTTTACAAACCACGCGTTTAGTTGTCGAAAAACTAGGCCTTGATAAAGACAAAGTAATTAGTACTTTTCAAAGTCGATTTGGTAAAGCAGAGTGGTTAAAGCCTTATACCGACGCAACCCTTGCAGCCTTACCTGATGAAGGTATTACCGATGTAGCTATTATAAGTCCTGCTTTTAGCGCCGACTGCCTAGAAACACTTGAAGAGCTAGAAGGTGAAAACCGTGAAATATTCGAAAACGCAGGCGGCGAAAAATACCGTTACATAGCGGCACTAAACGACAGAGACGACCATATAGAAGCTGTGTTTGATGTTATAAAACCTATGTTGTAACCCAAGCTTACTAAAGCTAAATATATTACGCATTAAGCGGTGTTAAAATTAACACCGCTTTTTTGTTTTTAGGGCTTTTAAAATATTTAGTTAATTAATTCACAAAGAGGTTAAGAGGCGCTGCGCTTTTAGAGTGAGTGATAAAACATATAAATACTGGTTTTGGCTTTTCTCATTTATTCCTCTTTTACTTCTCATTGTGCAAATAAAGGCTTTTAAAGAGCGAATTATTCACAAAGAGGTTAAGAGGCGCTGCGCTTTTAGAGTAGTGATAAAACATAACAATACTGTTTTTTTTTGGCTTCCTCATTTACTTTTCTTTTACTTCTCATTGTGCAAATAAAGGCTTTTAAAGGGCGAATTATTCACAAAGAGGTTAAGAGGCGCTGCGCTTTTAGAGTAAATGATACATATTGGCTAGACTGGTTTTTCTCAGTTATTACTGATTACCTTATCTTTGTGAAAGAAATTATTTATATTTTTAATAGTAATTAAAATAAATAAAAATGTACGTTTGAGGGGAGGTATTACCTAAGCTACAGCAATTAAACGCTATCGCTTAAAGTATAAATCAATCGCTTTTGTGAGGAGCTCGTCGAGTTGTTCTTCAAATTCTTCAATATTAATATCAAAGTGCTTTAAGTAAGCCCGAGCCTGCACAAGTGATAAATTACGGCTGTTAACGCTATATTGTCGCTCGTCTATGGTTTTATCGTAACGTGGTAAAAATACAAATTGGCCATAAAAGGGGGATTTAATATGCTTGTTTGCAAAACGACAAAAATCTTCAATATGCTCAGCACCCTTAGGTCCAAGGCAACCTGGCTCAATGCGATACATTAAGCGAATTTTTTTGTCGTCATTTATTTGCATTTAAAGCCTTTATCTAAAAAACAGTACGCGTACTATTTTCCCATCTTTAATTTGATAACTCGAAATAAGTTCTGAGCGTTTATCAACTACGTTTTCGTCAGTTGAACAAGTTTCTGAAAGTTCGTGATCAATCACTATATCACCGTGCACTATGCGCTTAATTGGTGATGAGTGAATACACTTCAACTTTTTAAACATTAGCCCATAACGTTCTATTAGTTTTTCTTTACCTTTAAATAATAGCTCATTAGGGAAAATATAAAACTCAACATCTTCGGCATATACACGAAGAAACTCTTCAATGTTACGCGCGTTATATGCTTTAACTAGCTGCTCTACCACAGCAAGTGATTCGCGCGATTGTTTAGCTTTAGTTTGCTGCTTAACTGTAAGTGCTTCTTTTGCTTGCGTTACAGCTTTTTCAGCTTCGGCTACAGCCACTGCTTTTTCTATTTTATTTTTAGGCTTTTCAGCAGGTTTAATTTGCTCGTTACCTAATACTTTTGAATCGTCTGGTTTAGTCGCATCAATTGTTGGCTTTTTAAGCTCTGGCACTTTGTATTCAAGCGTATTTACTTTGTCGTCAGTGTTGGTTTGAGCTACTGATTGCTCATTTTCAACTTTTGGCTTTTCAACGCTTGCTTGAGCTTCAACTTGCGGCTCTTTTTGCTCAGGCTCGCTTTGCTCTGCGGCATAAGTAATTAGCGCAACGGTAGTGACTAATGAGGCTAAAATAATAGATAACGGTTTCATAACTTTCCTAAAATGAACACTAAATACGTGTAATACCAATTACATTAAATAGGCGATCTATTATAGCGTTAAAAAATAGCGCAATAACAACGCGAAAATTGTGACATATAGTTGTTCTATATGAATAACCTTTAACGCAGTTAGTGAGTTATTTAATGCGATAGAATGATCATATTTTTGATAAAATTAGTATAAGGGTGCAACATAGCAAATTTTAACGTTATCGGGTAGTTAATACCACCACTGAAGCCTACCAGTACTGCTCTACCGTAATATTGCCGGGGTTTTTACGGCGGTTACGCGTAAAGTTTTTATCGAGAAGTAGCGCGGTTGTGTCTTTTACCATTTGTGGATTTCCGCAAATCATAAATTGTGCATTACTGGGCTTTGGGTCTAACTTTACATATTCAAACAAGCGGTTGCTCTCAATTGCGTTAGTAATTCGCCCACTTAAGCCTTGTAATGGCTCCTCTCTACTTACAACCGGAATATAGTTAAGTTGTGCTGGGTACACTCTTAATAGCTCGTTAATAAGTGCCTGATAGCTTAAGTCGTTATTAAAACGTACGCCATGCACTAAATTTATAGTTTTGTATTTTTTCCATACATGGGGCTGTTGTAAAATTGATAAAAAAGGGCCTATGGCAGTGCCAGTCCCTAACATCCAAAGCTGATCACTTTGTGGTATTTCATCAAGGGTAAAAAAGCCGGTTGCGTGTTGTTCTATTAATACGGTGTCGCCAGGTTGTAAGGTAGCTAAACGAGGAGAAAGCAAACCGTCAATTACGTTAATAAGATAAAACTCGAGATCGGGGTTTTCAGGGGCATTCACATATGAATAAGCCCGAGCAATACGTTTGTCGCCATCCATTATTGAAAGCTTTGTAAATTGGCCAGCTTTAAACGGCTCTACGTTTGCATTAACGGTTAAGCTAAAGAGTGTTTCGCTCCACCACGTGACATTTTTTACTGTTGCTTCAACCCAATTAGACATAGTTACCTCTTGGTTTAGCTATTAAAGTTTTAAATAATTCACTCCATCAACATTAGCATTAAGTGACAAAGACTTACAGGGGAATATGACTAGATTTAAAGCAGTGAGGTATGCAGAATTTACCAATAAAATAATGTGAATAATTAGCTCTGCGATAAGAGTCATTAATTGCATAAGAGAAAGCGATGCTGCAGTAACTAAGAAAAATTAAGTCAAAAAACAGTGTTTTTTATTTTATCACTTACTTTAAAAGCGCTGCGTCTTATATCACCATTAGTGAACTATTTACTTGAAAAACTATTGCACTAGGAGAAGCCAAAGAGGAGTAAATGAGAAGAGCCAAGCCAGAAAACGAGTATTTTATCACTGACTCTAAAAGCGTAGCGTCTCTTAACCTCTTAGTGAATTATTTATTTAAGCCTTTATTAATTTTATAGTTAAACTCAAATTCCACACATAAAAAAACGGCGCTAAATTTAGCACCGTTTTTATAAGCAATAAGAAAAAGTTTACGCTTTTTTCTCTTCACAACTTGCTAGGTATTCGTCAAACGTACCTTGGAAGTCGATTACTTTTTTATCTTTAATATCAATGATACGTGTAGCTAATGACGAAACAAACTCTCGGTCATGGCTTACAAAAATAAGCGTACCTTGGAAATCTTTTAACGCGTTATTAAGCGCTTCAATGGCTTCCATATCCATGTGGTTAGTTGGTTCGTCCATAACAAGCACGTTAACGTCTTGCATCATTAACTTACCAAATAACAGGCGGTTTTTTTCACCACCAGAACAGTTACGCGCTTTTTTGTTTGAATCGTCAGCTGTAAACAACAAGCGGCCTAGCATGCCACGAACCATTAAATCGTTGTGCTTAGCTGTACGCCATTGCGACATCCAATCAAACAACGTTAAATCGTTATCAAAATCTTTAGTGCTGTCTTGCGGGCAATAACCAAAGCTCGCATTTTCAGACCATTTAATTTCGCCTTCATTACTTTTAAGCTCGTCTACTAAACAGCGTAAAAATGTAGTTTTACCCACACCATTTTCGCCAATTACGGCAAGCTTAGCGCCAGCTTCTAGTAGTAAGTCGCCACCAGTAAATAACGTTTCGCCATCAAAACCATGGCCAAGCTTATTAACTTCAAGCGCTTGACGATACATTTTTTTACCTTCGTCAAACGAAAGTGATGGGCTCATACGGCTTGAAGATTTAACTTCATCAAGCTTAATTTTATCCATTTTTTTAGCGCGCGAACTTGCTTGCTTAGCTTTTGAAGCGTTAGCACCAAAACGGTTAACAAAGTCTTGTAGCTCGTCAATTTCAGCGCTCTTTTTAGCATTTTCAGCTAAAAGTTGCTCGCGTTGTAAGCCCGCAGCTTCTAAAAATTTCTCATAGTTACCAGGGTAAATACGCAGCTCACCGTAATCAATATCGGCCATGTGTGTACATACCGAGTTTAAAAAGTGACGGTCATGCGAAATAATAATCATCGTACATTTACGTTTGTTAAGCTCGTTAGCAAGCCACGTAATTGTATGAATATCCAAGTTATTGGTAGGCTCATCAAGTAGCAAAATGTCAGGGTTTGCAAATAACGCCTGTGCTAAAAGCACACGTAGTTTCCAACCTGGGGCAACGTTTGCCATTAAACCGTAATGAAATTCTTTATCGATACCAGCTTCAAGCAAAATCTCTTCAGCGCGGCTTTCTGCGGTGTAACCGTCCATTTCAGCAAATACACTTTCAAGATCGGCAACTTTCATACCGTCTTCTTCGCTCATTTCTGGTAACGAGTAAATACGTTCGCGTTCTTGCTTTACTTTCCAAAGCTCCACGTCGCCCATAATTACCGCGTCTACAACGCTGTATTGCTCAAAAGCAAACTGGTCTTGGCTTAGGTTACCTACTTTTAACCCTGGAGTAATAGATACATTACCCGCACTTGGAACAAGCGCACCGCTTAAAATTTTCATGAAAGTCGACTTGCCGCAGCCGTTAGCGCCAATTAAACCGTAACGGTTACCGTTACCAAATTTAGCTGAAATGTTTTCAAACAACGGCTCTGCGCCAAACTGCATCGTAATATTTGCGGTGGAGATCAAAAAAGGTAATCCTAGATTAGTACTGACAGGAGTACGCTGCAGCAAAACGCCACAAACAAGAACCAGACAATAGGGTAAATTAGCTGGCGAATTATACAGATCAGCCACAACGAATGAAAGATAAAAGGCAGCTAATTTATAACCAAGTAAAAATAACGGCAATTCTCGGTTTTAGGTCACTATTTTTAACGTATGTAGTGTTGAATGTACTTACAGCCACAATGTAAATAATTACTAATGCCAAGCAATATTAAAGAGGGGGCGCCAAATAGCTAAGTTATTAGCTATGTTTTAATGCATAGGTTGGTAAATTGACTTTATCGCCGCCTCGTTTTTGGTAATTAACTGATTAACAGTCGTCACGTCATCAAGTGTTAGCGACTCCTTGCTTAGCATAAAATGCACATTGTTAACGTTAATCGGTGTAATAGTTTTTACCTGCGAAATTGAGGAGTGTTTTTTTACAAAGTACTGCGCAACCACGGAGTCTTCAATAACATAGTCGATTCGTTTTTTATCTAACATGTTAAATCGATTATTTGCTTGAGCAGTAAGCACGACCTGTTTTGAATATTTGGTTTTGAGTTGTTCAAGCTCATCACCAAAAAAGCTTCCTCGGTTAATACCTGCTGTAAAATCTTGACTAAAAAGATCAGCTAAGCTGGTTACATCAGGCGAGTCTTTATGTTTATAAAGATGCATAACTTCTTCGCGGTAGGGCAAACTAAAGTGCGCATATTGTGCGCGTTTTTTTGTGTAACTTGCCGCGTAGGTCATATCTACTCGGCCATTTTTAAGCTCAGCTTGAACACGCGAAAAACTCGGAAAATAAGTCCATTTAATACAAAATTTTGAATCTTTAAAAATAGCGTTTACAGCATCCACTTCTGTGCCTAAAAATGTATCACCTTGCTTAACAAGGTAAGGCGGCCAATTAGTTTCGTTAGTGCCCATTACCAATGTTTTTGAACACGCAAGGGCATTAAAGTGAGTAAATAGCAGTGTAGTAAATGTTAAAAATAAAGTTTTCATTACACTCCTAGTATTTAAACAGCGCATTAAGTGCTGTTTTATTTTTGTTTATATATTCATTAATTACCGCAAGCTCAGTAACCGACACCGTATTTTTGCTAAACATTAAATAAATATCGTCTTTATTTACATGCTCAACATTGGTTACTAATTTGATATTTGAGCCTTTTTTGGCAAAATAAGCCCCCACTAACTCGTCTTCAATAGCAAAATCAATACGTTGTTTATTAAGCATTTCAAAGCATTTACTGGTTGCACTGGTGTATTCAATCTGCTTTTTATATTTAGTTTTATATTGCTCAAACTCCTCACCGTAATAGCTTCCAAAGTTAGCGCCAACAATAAAGCCTTGTTTAAAAATGTCTTCGAGGTTTTTAACACTATGCTGATTATTTTTGTTTTCGTATAAGCGCATAACCTCAGTTCGGTAGTTATCACTAAAGTGCACATATTTAGCGCGCTCATCGGTATAACTTGCAGCCCACCCTAAATCAATACGGCCGTATTTAAGCTCAATAAAAGCCCGCTTAGAATTTGGCAGTAACTTAACTTCAAAACAAAAAGGGGAGTCAGCAAATATAATGTTAAGCGCATCAACCTCCAAGCCTTGCAGCTTACCGTTAATGCCCATTACATAAGGCGGCCAAAAAGCATCGTGCGATGCCACGCTAAAGGTTCTCTCACAAGCAAATACATTAAACGGAGCCGTAAACAGCAAACATAAAAATACGGTAATTAATTTATTCATTGCGCCTCATAGTTATTATTTTTGCTTATTATTACAACAGTATAAACCAGCTTTTGTATTTTAGCGGCGAGGGATTGTGTAAATTTGTAAATATTTCGTTAAAAATTCATTTTAGGATAAAACAACTAAACTAGCGTTGTTGGTAACCTTATCTATGGGTACACTAATAATAAATTTATACATAGCAGGGCACGTTATGTCACCCGCCAAAATACGCAGTGATGTTATAAAACTCAGTGAATTAAGCACTAAAAAACCAGATTATTACTTTATCCAAGGCTACTTAATGGGATTAGGTGTATTACCTCAACTACTTGTTCCCAGTGAGTGGCACCCAGATCTATTTGGAGAGTTTAATATTCAAAACGAGACTGAGCTAAAATACCTCGAAAGCTTAATGGCTCTGTATAACCAAAGCATGGATAAAATAATTCAAAACGAATTAAAAATGCCAGCAAAATGCAGCCTATCTAAACAAGACTACCGTGAGTCACTAAAGCCGAATATGCCCCTACCAAATTACTGTAAAGGGGTTTTACAGGCGCTTAAAAATATAAATAAACGCATGCTCAATACAGAACAAAAACGTTCTATAAACAGCTTTACTACAGTGTTAAAAGCATTTACAAGCCCCAAAATCGCCGCAAAAGAGTTTGGTGAATTTGCCCAATACAACGCCCAAGAATATAAACGTAATTATGTTTATTTTATGGCCGACGCTATTTTTGAGCTTAGGTTTAATAACGACCTTACTTTAAGCGATGAAGATGAGGTTGAATTTAACAACAGCTTTTTAGATGAAGAACCAGATGAATTGGATCAGCTTGATGAACTACTTGAACTGGTACTCGCCGATACAGAACTAACAGCACTTGAGCCAATACAGATGCTTTTAGAGGTTATGGAAGGGCTCATAACAAAGCAATATATTAAAGACAACACCGGGCACTTTTGGGGCTTGCACGAAACCCGCCCTTATATGATGCTGCGTGCGCATCGTGCAAAAATAAACGCGCTGCATGGTTATACCCAAAAAGCACAATCAGAACTCGAAGATCTATTAAAGCTAAACCCAAACGATAATCAAGCAAACCGCTTTTTATTAATGAACTGCCTAATCATAAACAAAGAGTGGGAGAAGTTAGACGCTCTATTAGCCGACTTTGATTTTCAAGAACTACACACAACAGCAAGCCTAGCGCTAAGTGCTTTTGTAAAGCATGGCGATTCAAAACCAGCTAACGATTACAAAAAAATGCTTAAACAACAGAGTAAACATTTTGTAAAAATACTCACCGGGCAAGAAAAACTTAAAGAACAGCCGCCATATTACAGCCCAGGCAGCAAAGAAGAGGTAGGTGTTTACCTTGATTCATTAGGTAAGCAGGCATGGATTTCGGTTCCGGCGAGTCTTTTTTGGTTAAGAAAAAAGTAGGTGAAAAACGTTTAGCGTGATTTATATCGCGCTAAACATAACGCAGATTCAATTTGAAGTGCATAACCGCTTTTTAAGTTTTTATTCAATAGTAGAAATTACGCTTGTTAAACGTGCAATATCAATGTCGCTTGTGCTTACAAAGCGCAGTGCTTGAAATAATAAATTTAAAGCCCGTCAATAAACACATAGCATTCAGAAGTCATCGTTAATCACCTGTGTTTTGTTTGTTTTACGCTGGCGTGCATTATAGCCACCCACATCGGAAGCAAGTTCATTTATTTCATCAAGTAAACTACCTTGAAGCTTCAGCACCACTAAAGCCTCAAATAAAATATCGCTTTTTACAACCTCATCTTGCTCTAGCTTTTGTACCGTAGAACGCGATACACCAATCATTTTGGCAAAGGTACTTTGAGTGTAATGGAGTGTTCGGTGTTGGCGAATTAAATCCCCCATTCGCTGAGCGATTTTTAATACTTGTTCAGATCTCATAAATGACTACCAATTAAATCATTAACCACTAAATGATTAGCTTAGCGGTATTTTGTTTTTTGCAAGTTTGTTTCTAGGCACAAAAGCACAGGGCAGGTTTTAGGTGAAAAATACTCAATGTTAGTGTTTATGAATGAAGGCGAGAGTTTACCTCGCGCAATTTTTTAATTTTAACCAGCGCGGCATAAAGCCCCGCCTACGCATAACCTAAACACCGAGCTTGGTTTGACTTGAACTTGCTGACGCGAAAAACGCAGCTTTTAATGTGTAGGCACGATTATGCACTCGGATTAATTTAAACGTGTTGTGTATTTTTTTAAATTTAGTAATAACAAAAGCTTGTACTTAATTGTTTAAAAGTTAAGGCTAAATTTACATAATTGTAAAAGCAGGCGCGTATTAATGATAACGGCGTAGTTTTTATTGGTTATATAACTAATAAGCCTATATTTATTTTTACCAATCAGGTAAATTGTTTTAAATGAATACTAACTTAATAATACGTTAGTTATTAACAGATAAGCCAAGGAGCGGTGTGTCTCGTGTCAAACTCCACACTTAGTTACTACAATCAAAACGCACAAAGCTTTAGTGATTCAACCTTAAATGTTGATATGTCAGTGCTGTATGCTGAGTTTTTGCCACACGTTACCGAACACGGCCATATTTTAGATGCCGGGTGCGGCAGTGCCCGCGATGCTGCTTACTTTAAACAACAGGGTTTTACTGTTAGCGCGTTTGATGCAAGCCCAGAACTTGCCGCAATAGCAAGCAGTTACTTACAGCAACCCGTCGACGTTAAAACCTTCCAGCAGCTAGATTGTGTTAATAAATACGATGCCATTTGGTGCTGCGCCAGTTTATTACACGTGCCAAAAGCTGAATTACCACAGGTATTTTTAAACCTACAAAATGCACTAAAACCAAACGGTGTTTTGTATGTATCGTTTAAATATGGCGACACAGAGCGTGTGCATAATGGTCGCGAATTTACCGATTTAAACGAAAATTCTTTAACGCATTTACTTAGCCATACGCAGTTAAAAGCTATTAAACAATGGCAAAGTGTTGATCAGCGCCCAGAGCGCGAAAGTGAAGTGTGGCTCAATGCCTTGTTAACGCATAGCAAAGCGAAATTATAAGTGAATAGTTTTAGTGAACATCAACACCTGCAAAGTAATAACCAGCAGCTTATTACGGGTGATAATGACCCGTTATTACCTAATCTTGTGCATGCCATAAATAATGCCACTGAGATTGAAGTTACGGTTTCATTTATTCAGCCAAGTGGCTTAGCTTTGTTGTTTGATCCACTCAGTGAAGCTTTGCAAAGTGGTGCAACACTTAAATTACTTACCTCAGATTACCTAGATATTACTCATCCTAATGCGTTGAGAGAACTCATGGCATTGGTAGATCGTGGAGCCGATGTGCGTATTTACCAAACACACAGTAATCAAAGTTTTCATATGAAGTCGTATATTTTTGTCAAAACAAACGACCAAAAAGAGATTACTGATGGCTGTGCCTTTATTGGCTCAAGTAATATTAGTGCCAGCGCATTAACCAAAGGGCATGAGTGGAATTTTAGACACGATTATACACAACCAAAAACAAGCCAAGCAGCGAAGCAGTTTTTTAGTATACGCACAGCTTTTGAAAATATTTTTAATCACGAATTTGTTACCCATCTAAGCCATGAATGGATAAATAGCTACATTACTAGGCGTAAAACACAGCAGTTTGTATCGGTAAACCACGCTGATACAGCTGAGCAAGTTATTGAAAAGAATGAAGCTAAAACACCAAGGACAGCTCAAATTGAAGCGCTTAATGCCTTAGCGCAAACGCGTACTGAGGGCTTTAAGCGTGGCTTAGTGGTTTTAGCAACGGGTATGGGTAAAACATGGTTAAGTGCATTTGATGTAAAACAATTCAAAGCAAAACGTGTTTTATTTGTAGCGCATCGTGAAGAAATACTTTTGCAAGCACAGCGTACATTTTCTGAATTACTTACTCTATCTACTGGGTTTTATAACGGTAAACAGCGAGACAAAAACGCTGAGTGTTTGTTTGCCTCTATTCAAACCATTGGCCGAAGTAATCACTTAAAGCAGTTTGCACCAACGGCATTTGATTACATTATTGTTGACGAATTTCATCATGCAAGTGCGCGCGTATATCGCCAGCTTTTAAACTACTTTGAACCCAAGTTTTTACTGGGTTTAACAGCTACACCAGAGCGTACCGACCAAGCTGATATTTTAGGGTTATGCGACAACAACCTAGTATTTGAGCGTAACTTAACGCAGGGGATAGACCAAAAAACGTTAGTGCCATTTCATTACTACGGTATTTGGGATGAAAACGTAAACTACCAAGCTATTCCGTGGCGTAATGGCCGATTTGATCCAGCAGCACTTGAAAACAAATTTGCAACCCAAAAACGGGCAGACCATGCACTTTTACAGTGGCAGCAATACAAACAGCAGCGCACATTGGGCTTTTGTATATCTACCAAACATGCCGATTATATGGCTGCTGCATTTAATAAAGCGGGTGTAAAAGCGCTATCAGTGCATAGCCAATCAAAAGTACGACGTAATGAGGCGCTTAAACAATTAGAACAGCGTAAAGTTGAAGTACTATTTACTGTTGACCTATTTAACGAAGGCACTGATTTACCAAGCATTGATACCATATTAATGCTGCGCCCAAGCGACTCTAAAATACTCTTTTTACAGCAATTAGGGCGGGGTTTACGCACCCTCGAAGGTAAAACACATTTAGTGGTGCTCGATTTTATTGGTAACCACCACAGCTTTTTAAATAAACCTTATGCGCTACTTCATGAAACCACGCCAACTGGTGTAGTTAAAAAGCTTAAAAAACCAAACCTTGCTGATGGCTGCTTTATAAATATTGACTTAAAAGTTACCAACTTTTGGCAGCAGCTAGCCAAAATACAGCGCACCACAGCGTTAGAAGATATAACACAACTTGCCGAGCAACTAGGGCATTTACCTACATTAAGTGAGTTTTACTACCACTACGGCGATATAAAAAAGGTAAACAGCAACTACACTAGTTGGTTTGATCTAATTGCTAAAATACAAAATATTGATGACGAAGCACAGCAAAGTGCCAAGCAATTAGCACCGTTTTACGACTTTTTACATAAAGGCATACAAACTACCAGTATGACCAAATGCTTCAAAGCTATTTTTCTTGAGGCTTATGTTGCTTTAAATGGCTTTGCTAACCCCCCAACAGTTGCAGAACTTGCTGTAATGAGTGCAAAGGTACTCGCGCGACATCCAAATTTAAAGCAACACGATTTACCTATTAAAGAACAGCAAGCAGCTGCAGATTCGCAAACATGGCAGAGCTACTGGCGTAAAAATCCAATTAAAGCCTACACCAATAAAAATAAAGACGGCACACAATGGTTTACCTTACAAAACAACACCGTAAAAGCCACGTTTGACGTACCCGCAGAAAAATGCGAGTTACTAAACGGCGCCGTGTTAGAACTGGTTGAATACACCTTAGCTAAATACAGCCAGCGACTAAAAGTAAAAACGCCAACCACGGAACAAAATACAGAGCAAAAAGCTGACAATGTAACTCAGTTAGCGTTTAAAGAGTTAGCCGATACAGTAAAAGAACAAGATAACGCGCTAAAACTGCCGTTCTTTCCCAATATTAGAATTGCCTGTGGGCATTTTAAAACAGGGGATGAAAGCGGTATGGAATTGATGGACGCGCCACTTGGCGCAGGCAAGCTTGATCCAAACGTGCATTTTTTAGCACGCGCTTCGGGTAACTCTATGAACGGCGGTAAACATCCAATACTGGATGGTGATTTACTGCTACTTGAGCTTATAACATCCGATAAAGCAGGATCGTTACGCGGCCAAATAGTCGCGATAGAGCGAGACGATATAAGCGGTGATGGGCAGTATTTACTGCGCAAAGTTAATAAATTACCAAATGGGCAATATGAGTTAATCGCTCAAAACCCAGATTATGAAGTAATGATTGCTGATGAAAGCATGCGAACATTTGCGCGGTTTAAACAGGTAGTTGTGGAATAGTTGTAGGTGCGATTTTATATCGCGCTCATAAATTGGTGTTTTGATGTAGGTTTAAAGGATTTAAAAACCTCTATTCGAGGTTATATCGCGTTGGCGATGGCAACCAAAGGGCGGCTGCCGCCGACCGCCCTTTGGAATCCCACGGCGCACCCGAGGATCACACTTTATCTTCAACTTACGTTAATGATGTGAACGTAACCAGCGTAGGTAGGCCATCCATGGCCAAGCTACGCTTTTTACAGCATCCATGCTGTAAATTACTCATCATTAACTCAGTTTCAGGTGTGATCACGGGGAAGGTGTGTTTGTTGATAGATTGGAGATAATTCATAGACGACTTTTCTAATTTTTAATCACCCAACCGCTAACTTCCCAGCCTCGTGCCACATTTCACTTGGCATGGGGCTGGTTAATTCCCACGTTATATTCATCGGCTGGCTGCCGTTGTGGCTTTGGTATTTAACCTCGCCGTAGTTTACAAATCCCATAGTTCTGCCGTTTTCGTCTTTGCCTTGTTCTCGCACAAATAACAGGATGGTTTTGCCAGTTTTTTGGTGCTGAATATAACTAAGGCCACGGCCGTGTTCAGGGCGAGCGCTGTTTTGCGTTTGCCAATGGAATAGGGTGGGGCTGATTGCGTAATCGTGATACAGCGTGGTGGGTGAGTAGGTTTTTTCACACTTATTAAGCGTTACAAATAATAGCTCTAGATTTTGGTTTTTAAACTCTAAAACGCCTTCGCGGGCTGTCGATTTTTTATCAAACGAGTGCGCTCCAAATGCAGAAAGTATTTGCTGGCGCGTGTAGCGGCTGTGCAATTTTATGGCGTGATTAGGTAAACACGCTAAATCGCTTTCTTGTTGGTGAATGCGGTTTAATAAAAGCGTGATTACTTGTGCAAGTTCGTGCTGTAACGCTGGATGAATAAGCGTTTGTAAGCTTTGTTCAAGCGTTTTAAAGCCTAAACTTGTGCCAGTGGAATCCCAAAAGTTGTAATGCGCCATAAATGCGTACTGTTGGTTTTGTGCTGTTGGCGTAAAGCTAAAATCGTTTTTACATAAATCACGTAAAAAGCATAAGTAGCTGAGCGAGTCACAGCCGAGTAATTGGGTGTTGATTGCGCGGTAATACGCGGCGTAAATATCGGCTTGCTCTGCAGGGATTTCACCGTCCTTTAACCAATGCCAGCCGCCGAGCTTACCGTCTTTTGGTTTGTATATGTCTTCTAGTATGACTTGTGGGTTTATGCGTAAAAAGTTACTTAGCGTTAGCGCGTCATTTGTGTGTTGCGAATAGCTATTTATAAGCTGCTGTAAACGGCGTTTAGTGTTTATGGCTTGCTGAATATTTTTTAGTATTGTTTGTTGTGTGCGCTTTTGTAGCTCTATGCGGCAACCCAGTGGTAAATGCGGGAAGTTGTTTTCGATTTCGGCTTTTATTGGCTGGTTACTTTTACCAATGAGTGCGCGGAATTTACTCGCAAAGTCATATTCTGGGCGAGCATTACCGACAAAGTCGAGTACGGTACAGCACTGCTTTTGGCTGTTATCGGGCAGGCGCAAACCACGGCCTAGTTGCTGCAAAAACAGCGTTAGGCTTTCAGTCGGGCGTAAAAATAACAGAGTATCAACCTCTGGAATATCGACACCTTCGTTAAAAATATCAACTACACAGAGTATTTGTATTTCGCCTTGGCGCAGTGCTTGTTGCTTAGCCGCGCGCTCATTGGTGTTTTTGCTGGTGAGTACATCGGCGTTTATGCCTGCTAAGTTAAATTTAGAGGCCATGAATTCAGCGTGTTTTTGGCTTACGCAAAACGCGAGTGCTTTAATAGCGTGAACATTGGTTACGATATCGGCAAGGCTGGATATAATTTTGTTAGCGCGGTTGTTTTCACCTGTATAAAGGTTACTTAGCTCGCTTATATCGTAACGGCCGCCTCGCCATGTTATTTGGCTTAGGTCGGTGTCGTCATCTAGTCCAAAGTATTGAAATGGGCATAAATGGCGTTGATTTATTGCCTCTGGTAAGCGAATTTCGGCGGCTATTACGCCACAAAAATCATCGAGTATATTTGCACCATCTTGTCGCTCTGGTGTTGCGGTTAAGCCAAGTAATATTGTGGGCGTAAAGTGGTTTAATATAGCGCGATAACTGGCAGCGCTTACGTGATGTACTTCGTCTATTACTATGTAGTCGTAATAATCGTGAGTTAAATTTAGCGATTCAATTTGGCTGTTCAGCGTTTGGATTGATGCAAATAATTGGTTGTAGCGTTGTGGTTTGTAGTTACCTACCCACAGCTCACCAAAGTCGTTATTTTTAAGCACACCACGGTAAGCGCTTTGCGCTTGTTTTAGTATTTCTTCGCGGTGGGCTACAAACAAAAAGTGTGCGTTTGGGTTTTTGTCGTAAACGGTTTTAAAGTCGAACGCCGATATTATAGTTTTACCTGTGCCGGTTGCGGCAACCACTAAGTTTTTAAAACGCTTATGTACGCTGCGCTCAGCACTTAGCTTTTCTAAAATAGCGAGCTGATGCGTTTTTGGTGTTATATCAAAATAAAATAGGCTGCTTGATTGCCCAACACCGCGTTGCTCGTTAAGTGAATTAATGAGCTTTTCTTTACACTCAACAGCGCCTGTAAATAGCTCGAAGTCTTTTGATTCCCAGTAGGTTTCAAAGGTACTTTTGGTTTTGGCTATTATGTGTGGGATTTCTTGTGCGGTAATTTTTAAGTTCCATTCAAGGCCGCTGGTAAGCGCCGAATGCGATAAGTTAGACGAGCCAATATACCCTGTATGAAAACCCGTATTGCGCATAAATAAGTAGGATTTAGCATGTAGGCGTTCTTGCTGATTGTTATAACTTAGCTTTACTTCGGTATTTGGTAGGTTTGCTAAAAACTCAACGGCTTTAGCATCCGTTGCGCCCATGTACGAAGTAGTAATAACTTTGAGTTTATTGCCGCTTTTGGTAAACGCTTCCAGCTCATTTTTAAATATGCGCAGCCCTGTCCATTTTATAAATGAGACCAACCAATAAATAGTGTCGGACGATTTTATCTCGCGCTTTAGCTCGGTTTCGAGCGATATACCTGCATTAGCACCGCTAAATAATTCGCTTTGCGTAAGGCCCGTTAGCGGGAATATATCGTGAGAGTATTCTTTAAGATTTGCAGCAATAGGGTTTTGGGTATTAAACAGTGCAGTAAGTATTCGGCCTTGGCTATCAATAAGGTTTTCGTTAATAAGCTCATCATCTTTTATATGATCTTTAAGCCAAAGAACAAGGTTGTTAGCAAGGCTAATTTGCTCTTGTAACCGCTCGTTTGAATTAGGAATAGCATTTATTGCATGAGCAACAAGTTTACCTAAAAAGCGTGAAAGCCACGTTGCCGCCTCAGCACTTTCAAGCTGGCGTTCACCAACATAAAATTGGTCTCGATTTAAGTTTTGCTCAATTACTTGCGTAATTAACTGCTCGTAAATACCAATTTGCTGCATTAAAACCACTCCCTGTTTGCGAGTAGTTAGTTTACTTAAATACGGTACAGCTACAAGTAATAATCGACTAAGTTACTAGTAATTAAGTACAAACGTGTGAGTTAAGTATTAGCCGAGAGAGTAATCAAATGATGATGCTAAGAAATTATCCCCTTCAACTTCACCTGCAAACACATAATTAATGAGTAATTACCTCGCATGGATTCGAGGAAAGGGATGCTTGCACATGGATGTGCGTTCATCACGTTTACGTTCATATTAATTATTTGTTTAAGGATAAGTGAAATTGAGGGGCGCCGAGAGATTCCAAAGAGAAGTCGGCGGTTACTTCTCTTTGGTTGCCATCGCCAACGCGATATAAGTAAATTATTTTAAAAGCTACGCTTTTCGCGCGAGCAAGCTGAGCGCCTACAGGTGTTTAGGTGGGCTTTGTAATGTGGGTTTGAATGATGCGACATGTACCTGTTTTTAAGGTATAAAGTAAACATTGTGATTATAGGAACTCATCATGGATGATTTATTAAACCAAGGTTTAAGCCTTTTATTTGTTATTGGTAGTGTTTATTCGCTATTAGGTGTTTTGTTTTTCAAAATATGGCTTCATCAGAAGAATGCTAAATTACCTGTAGATCGTAAAAAGCTTAAACGTGTTGCAGCGCAGACACTTAATGAACAAGTTAATGATAAAGTTTTAGATGTAATTGGCTTAGTCTTCTTGTCTGCTTTGATAGTCACAATGCCTTTTGCTATTAAAGGCATTGCTGAAATGTTTGCCAGCGGCAAGTTTAATTACTTCTTAATTATTGCGATTGCACTGGGTTTAATCTATGTAGCACGAAAGCTTTGGGTTAAATCTAATCACTTAATAAAGTTAAAACTTGGGCGTGATGCAGAACTAGCCGTTGCCTCTGAGCTTATAGAATTACAGTCACACGGATACCAAGTATTTCATGATATACAAGCAGATGGTTTTAATATTGATCATTTGGTTGTTGGGCCAAATGGGATATTTGCTATTGAAACCAAAGGCAGACATAAACGAATAAAAGACGATACAAATTACAGAGTTAAATTTGAGAATAACCATTTAGCATTTCCTTCTTGGTTTGAAAGTAAGCCGCTAGAGCAAGCCCAAAATCAAGCTAATTGGGTGAATAAATGGCTACGAGAGGCAACGGGTTTTAACACCCAAGTTTTGCCTGTTTTATGCTTTCCTGGTTGGTTTGTTGAGCTAAAGCAGAGACCAATCTTTCCAATCGTTTCTCATAAACAAATAGTTAAAACTATCCTTTCAATGCGACAAGTTAGCTTAAATCAAGAGCAGCAGCGTGCTATTTGCTATCAAGTGGTGCAGCGAGCCTTAAACGATAGTAAGGCAATTTAAAAGCTACGCTTTTCGCGCGAGCAAGCTGGGCGCCTACAGGTGTTTAGCTTGGCTATTAAGCTCAAAATGTCATTAACTTCCCATAAGTAACTTAAGTATTACTTATGGGACTGGGTTTTATTTTACTGTCTATAAGTAAGTTACGGTTTACTTATAGGCAGTAAATATACGTTTAAACTTAAAAGTAAGTTATATTTGACTTTTGGGTAGGCTACCCTAAAATAAATTGTATAAGTAAACTATAGTTGACCTTTAATGAGTGAATTACCAGCAAAAAAAACACTTGGAAGAGTTGTTAAACGCACTGAAATGCCTGATCTATCAAAGCCGTTTTCGTCGGTGCGACTCGCTAAAGCGATTACTTCAAAGCGAACAGGTATGAAGCTTACGCTGGTTGATGTATCGCAAGCACTTAATATTTCAAAGCCTACGCTGATAAAAATAGAAAAAGGTGATGTGAATGTGCAGTTTTTTAATGTACTCAAAGTGATGGAATACTTGGGGTTGTCGTTTAGCCTTGTCAGTGATGACGAGTCGCACCACAATAACAAGGATGAGGTGAGCGATGAGCAGTGGTATTAAAAAAAACAGCTTGGATGTATTTATTGGGCATACGCAGAAGATAGGTGCGATAGCCCTTGATATAGGCTCTGAAAATGATATTGCATTTACCTATGAACCTGAGTGGATTAATAAGGGGTTTGCTATTTCACCACACTTACCGCTCAATGGTGATTTTGACTCACGTGATGTGCGTAATTATTTACAAAACTTATTACCCGAGGGCAAAGGTCTTGATGAGATTATAAGTAGTACTACTATCTCTAAAAATAATACGTTTGGTTTGATTAAAGTAATTGGCGAGGAAACGTCAGGCGCTTTGTCGTTTAGAGCAAGTAACAGTACTTTAAAGCAAACATCTTTTCGTGAAGTAACTAGGGTCTGTT
Organism: Pseudoalteromonas sp. APC 3691; assembly: GCF_030408135.1. NCBI lineage: Bacteria > Pseudomonadati > Pseudomonadota > Gammaproteobacteria > Alteromonadales > Pseudoalteromonadaceae > Pseudoalteromonas > Pseudoalteromonas sp. APC 3691. The sequence goes on from NZ_JASDCB010000012.1 coordinate 32,053, forward strand.
GATCTTTGCGGATTAAAATTTGTCCAAACTAGGAGCTATTTAATCGCGATGCGAGATTTGCAACCTAGTGGGCTAAGTAAAAACCGAGCAACAAAGAGTAAATAGCTCCTAGGAAGAACCCTTCGGGCAGCGCCTGTTTGGTATTAATGCTACGTTATCGCCCATTTATGGGGAATAACCACACTGCATAGGCTCTGCCTTGCCTAAATACCAAACAGGCTGCTGCAAATTTAACCTTGAAAGAACAGCAGACCCTAGTGACGAGCTAAGCCAAAAACTTAAACGCTTTGTACAAGTTGGCGAGCCAATTACTCATTGGGATGGCCGAACTCGGCTCTCTGTTGCTGGCGTTCAAGACAAACTAAACCTACTCGAAATCGATAGTAAATTAGGATTTGGTGAAGGGGAGCTATGTTCTAATAAAATTTTTAAATTCGAAACAGGTACCGCTCCTTTCATTGCAGTAAATGAACTTTTTACCATGCTTTTGGCAAAAGAGTCGGGGCTCAATGTTCCCCATGTTGAGTTGCGTACTTACGCAGATGTAAGAGTATTTGTAATAGATCGCTTTGATAGGCGCGTTACACAAGATCAAAACCGTGTATTACGTCGTCATATTATTGATGGTTGCCAAGCCACTAATTTACCTCCTTCTTATAAATATGAGCGTCAGCATGGTGATGATGGGGATGGTATTTATATTCGAGATGGCGTTTCTTTTGCAAAACTCTTTAGTGTTAAAACAACGAATGTACAAGCGTATGAGGCTCAGCTTATTCGTTGGATGACATTTAATATTTTAGTACGTAATTACGATGCTCATGGCAAAAACATTAGTTTTTTTGTTGGTAAAAATGGTTTAGAGCTTACGCCGTTTTACGACTTGGTAAATATAGAGGCTATTATTGAGCAGGGAAGCATTGACCGTGATATGGGCTATTTACAGCCTAAAATATCAAGGTGTTATGCTATGTCAGTGGGGGAGCATAATTCGCAAAGTGCGGGCAATTTTACTAATGAGATTACAGCTTACATGTTAGCTGATTTTGCTGATGAATTTGCTATTTCACTACCACGGATGCAACTACTTATGAGTCAAACCGTTGATTCTGTATTAGCCGCAATTGATACGGCTAAAGTTTCTGCTGTTAAAAATAACTTATCTTCTGCTGAATTAGCACACATTGATTTGTGCATAAAAATAATTAATAAAGCTGCAAATAAGCTGAGTGAGCAAATAATACAACTACCAAATATGGATGCATTTATTTAAATATTAGAAAATAAATACACGCATTTTGAGTGATAAATTCATATATTGGTTGCCATCGCCAACGCGATATAAGTAAATTAAAATTAAAAGCGCGAGATAAAATCACACCTACGCTTTTGTTAAGAGTGATGTTTACATTAATGTAGGTGAGGTTTTATACCTCGCTTATAAATACATTTTTTACCACAGAAAAGTGAATTATTGTTCTATGTAGCGCTTAAAAGTAATGAGGCAATTAACTCTGCTATTCGCCTCATTAAGTGAGGCGAATAGGTGTTTAGGTGAGCTTTGTAGAGTTGATTGGGGTAATGATCTAGTTACTAGAGGGCAAAGCGCGATGTAAAATCGCGCCTACAATTTAAAAGCTTCGCTTTTCGCGCGAGCAAGCTGAGCGCCTACAGGTGTTTGGGTGAGCTTTTGTAGCGTTGATTGGGAGTTATGAACCAGAGTTACTAGAGGACAAAGCGCGATGTAAAATCGCACCTACGGTTTTGTTCAGTACAGTGGTTTAATTATTGTAGGTGAGGTTTTATCTATGAATCTTTGTTTAGCTCTGTAATCGCTTTAATACTAAATGCCTGCATAGTTATGTAATGTTGTTTTTTAATGATTGTTTTAACGATACTTTGATCAATATTTAAGTAATCGTGAACAAGTGCATTTCGTAAGCCTATAATTTTACGCCATGACAGTAGTTCTGCCTCGCTCAAAAAGCCTAAATGAGTAAGTTCGCTAAATGTTTGATAGGCGTTGCTACTGGTACTACTTTTGTGCTGCTTTAGCCAATGCTTTGATAAACCAATACACACCGCGGTCATTAACTGTAGTAATCGCTCAGCGGCTCGGTAGTCTCTGCTATTAAGTGAATCGATTTGACTGAGTTCGTCGAGTTCTTGCATATATTCGTCAATATGGCGTGTTACTTCACTTAAATAAAGTGGAATTCCGGTATCAGTCATGTTTACTCGCTATGGTTTCAAATTCGAACTGGCTATATATACGCTGCTGCTCTTTCATCGCTCTAACACTATTATTGCTTATAATTATTTTTCCATATTCAATAACATTGAAAGCTAAATAACTTGGAATAATATTTATATCAACAATCGAAATAAGTTGTTCATTAAGATTAAGTGCATTACTTATTTCAAGCTCAAGCTCTTTTGGCCTAAGGCGCTTATCGAACGATTCCAGATCAAAGTTTTTAAATGCTATGGCTAAGTCAATGTCACTATGAGGCTGAGCTGTCCCTTTTGCATGAGAGCCATATAGCCAAACTACATCAATGTCGGTGTTTTGATGTAAATACTCAATTATTTTTTGTATAACTTCATTTGTCACGAAAAGTAACCATTGATAAAAACAGTAATAATAACCTATCAGTTTTATAGTGAACATTAAAACTGATATTTGTTTTATTTAATTTAAAAGCTTCGCTTTTCGCGCGAGCAAGCTGAGCGCCTACAGGTGTTTGGGTGAGCTTTGTAGCGTTGATTGTGGTAATGAGCTAGTTACTAAAGAGAAAGCGCGATGTGAAATCGCACCTACAATTTAAAAGCTTCGGGTACCTATTACTCCAACCGCGTTACTTTTAATTGTATTTTACCTGCATTAGCGCCATAAAAGCGGCTTAGGTCGTTTGCAAATGGGCAAAACTCGCCTGATTTATCCATTTTAATGTCGGCGCCATTGGCTATTTCAAATAGGTGGTCGTCGTTTTTATTAATAGCACCAATGAGCGAAAACCATTGTGCGCGAGGAAATCGTCTAAATGGTTCAAGCAAGGCCATGGGGATTTCTTTTACGCCAAGTTGAACGTTATCGCGGTTCCAGCCTAATGGCGTGCACTTTATGCCATCGTCAAACCAATATTGATTTGGGTATGGGGTAAAGCGGTACGTGGCGCCTTGCTCTAGCATGAGGCCGGTTGCGTTGTATTGCTCAGAGGCAAATACCATTACATCTTGGCTTTGGTTAATGCTCAGCACACTCATGTTTTGATTAGCCAGTTCTATATGTTGGCTTAAACCAATAAAGCTAAGTGTGGTGTTGTCGTTGTAGCTAATTTTGTAATGCAGTTTTTTAAGTGATTCTGGGCGGTAACTGGTTAGCTTATTAATACGTTCGGCTACGCTGTAGTGCACTAAAGGCTCAAGGTTGCTGGCTTCGTCATCAATTAATATATAGCACTGCCTATCTACTAATTTAAAAAACGGGTTAAACCAAAAGTAATTTTGTTGATGACTTAATGCGAGCGGATCGGGCGTTACTGTTACGTCATCTTGTGCTACTAAGTTGCTATCGGGGAGTAGGGTTTCGTAGTCTATATCGTGGCTAGTGAGTAACGATATATTAAGCGGTTGTTCTATTAGCCATTCAAGTGCATGGCGCAAGCTAATATCGGCTAGGCCATCGCGGTAGTAACCGCCGCCAATGTCTGAATGCGCACCTGCAAACCATAGCTCGGTAATGTTGCTTTGATGGTTCATGAGTGTGGGTTCAAATGCGCGGCGTTTTTCGTCAAGGGCTACGCAGTGCAGCGCGTGAGTAATGTTGTTGGCAATGGTGTGGTTTTCAAAAATAACGTGCTCTGCGCCGCGTGTGGCTTTACTTACTTTTGACAAGCCAATTGAGGCGACGGTATCAAACACACATACGTAAACATTATCAGCAATTAAAGGCTCTAGGATTTTGGCAAAACGCCTAGCAAGTGCACCGCCTCTGCTAAAACCCGTTAGCAGTATGGTATCGCCTATTAGGTAGTGAGCTTTAAAGTCGCTTAACGCTTGATTTAAAATACTGGCTACGTCGTCACCACGAGGTGCAAGGGTTTGGTTTAAAATGCGTTTAAGGCGACTGCCTTTGGTACCAATACCTTGATAATAAAAACTGAGTTGGTTAGCAAATGGAGTAATTGGGGAGTCTTCTAATTTACCGCCAAGTAGTAAATGCAGTTTTAGAATGTTGGTAATATTAGAGTCTTCTTTAAAATGATCAGAGCTAAATTGTTCTGCGTCACGGGGCTCGCCTCCTGTGCCGTCAAAGTTAAAAATTAGCGTTTTACCCGTCATAACCCAATTTCCTTAGTTGTTTTAAATACTCTACACAGACAATGTTAAAAATTAAAGACAGTGATAACGCTCACTGCCTTTAATTTAAATCGCCTTTAATGCAACTTCATTTTAGGGCGCACTACACGCAGCACTTTTTCGCTTATCCATAATGCAAAGGTTTTTGCGCTACCGTGTATGGCGCGTTGGTGCATACGGTATAAAGATATATACATAAAGCGGGCAATTTTACCTTCAATAAAAAAGGTATTGCTGGTTAGATTGCCCATTAAGTTACCTACAGTGCTGTAGCTTGATAAGTTAACAAGTGAGCCATGGTCGCTGTATTTAAAGCCGCGTAGAGGTTGCTGTTTTAGCGTTGCGATTAGATTTTTTTCGACGCACTGCGCCATTTGATGCGCCGATTGTGCACGAGGTGGTACTTGCTTGCCATCGGCTTGGGTAAATGCGCAGCAATCACCTAATACAAAAATGCTTTCGTCTACGGTGCTTTGTAAGAACTCGTTTACTTGAATTTGGTTGCTACGCGTCAGCTCAAAAATACCTAAGTCTTTTATAAAATCAGGTGCTTTTACGCCTGCTGCCCACACCATAATATCGGCATCAATGTGTTCTTCGTCTTTGGTGATAAAGCCTTGTGCGGTGCCTTCTTTTACTTGTGTTTGCTCGCGCACGTTTACGCCAAGCTTTAATAGTTCGCGTTTGGCACTTACGGCAATACGCTCTGGTAGTGCTGGTAAAATTCGTGGTCCGGCTTCTATTAAATGAATATGCAAACGCTTAGACGACATATTTGTTAAGCCATAAAGCTTTAATAGTTCAGACACATGATAAAGCTCAGCTGAGAGTTCAACACCGGTAGCACCGCCGCCTACAATGGCAATATTAAGTGATTGCTGTTGGTTGTCGTCTTGGTGAAGGCGTGTAAAGCTATCTAGTAATGAATGCTGAAAGCGCTCTGCTTGTTGGTTTGAATCTAAAAAGTAGCAGTGATCTTTTATACCTGGGGTATTAAAGTCGTTACTTACGCTGCCAATGGCAATGACTAGGTGGTCGTAGCGCACGGTGCGCTCGGGTAAAATTGTGTGGCCTAGCTCATCTAAAAGTGGTGCAAGGGTAACTGTTTTATTGCTTTGATCTATATTGCAAAAAGTACCAAGTTGAAAGTTATAGTGGTGTTTTGCAGCATGGGCTGAATACACAACCCCATCTAAATCGGGGTCAATAGAGCCTGTCGCTACTTCGTGCAGTAACGGCTTCCATATGTGGGTACGGTTTTTGTCTATTAGTAGAATTTCTGCTTGTTTTTTCTTTCCTAGTTTATGCCCTAATTGTGTTGCTAGCTCTAATCCACCAGCGCCACCGCCAATAACGACGATTTTAGGTTTAGTAATACTCATAACGTTGCCCTCAAAAAATAATATACCCAAATAATCTGTATTATTTTTAGTTTTTTAAGATGACTTGGGTATCAATAAATTATTTTGGCAACAAGCAGTTACTACTCATTTTATAGTGCTCTAGTTTGCGCTTAAATAAAGGTGATGTCAGCAAAAAATGCTGAATAAAGGCATATAAGTTATACTCACTTTCTTATAGTTTAGCTGTACAGTTAAATTGCTGTTAAAAACACCGAAAAGGACATTTATGACCACGCCACTAATTCAATCACTTGAGCAGCACTTTGGTTTTAGCCAATTTAGAACAGGGCAACAACAAACTATAGAGCAGCTTTTAAATGGTCAATCGTCGTTGGCTATATTTCCGACCGGCTCGGGTAAATCGTTGTGCTATCAATTAACTGCGTTGCATTTACCAAATTTAACGTTAGTGGTTTCGCCTTTGCTTGCATTGATGAAAGATCAAATTAGCTTTTTAAATAGCAAAGGTATTTATGCTGCCAGCCTTGATTCGAGCCAAGATCAAATGCAAAGCAGCACCGTAATGAATGATGTGCGAAATGGTAAAATTAAGGTATTAATGGTGTCGGTTGAGCGCTTTAAAAACGAGCGTTTTAGAGAGTTTATAAGCCAAGTGGCACTTTCGATGTTAGTGGTCGACGAAGCGCACTGTATATCTGAATGGGGCCATAACTTTAGACCCGACTACCTTAAATTGCCGCGTTACCGCGAAGAGCTTAATATTCCTTTAGTGTTGTTACTTACTGCAACGGCGACTAAAAAAGTAAAACGCGATATGGCAGAGCGCTTTGCTATTGCGCCTGAGTGCATTGTGCAAACGGGCTTTTACCGCGCTAATTTAGACTTAAGCGTGCTGAGCGTTAAAACCGCCGATAAAAACACCGAGCTTGCTAACATTGTACGCGCGCAAAGTGGCCCTGGTATTGTGTATGTAACATTGCAGCAAAGCGCAGAACAAGTCGCTAATGTGCTAAGTGCACAAGGTGTGCATGCGGTGGCTTATCATGCGGGGCTTGAGGATACGCTACGCTGGCAAATTCAAGATGATTTTATGGCGGGTAAAATTAACGTAGTGGTGGCTACCATTGCCTTTGGTATGGGCGTTGATAAGTCAGATATTCGCTTTGTTATACATTACGATTTACCTAAATCGATTGAAAACTACAGCCAAGAAATTGGCCGAGCAGGGCGCGATGGTAATCCATCAAACTGTTTCACGCTTGCTAACCTAGACGGCCTAAATACGGTAGAAAATTTTGTATACGGCGACACTCCTGAGCTTAGCGGTATTGAATACGTAATTAACGATATTCGTCAAAGCCACCAGCAATGGGAAATGCAAGAATATAGCTTATCGAGCGAAAGTAATATTAGGCAACTGGCACTTAAAACCTTACTCGTACAGCTTGAAATGCAAGGCGCTATAACGCCGCAATATGCCTACTACGCCGATTTTAAATACAAATTTTTGGTTGATAAAAACGAGCTACTAAGCCAATTTGACGAGCAACGCCAAGCATTTTTAACGCAAATATTTAGCCATACAGATTTTAAAAAAATATGGGGGACGCTAAATTTTGATTCCCTTACGCAAGCCGCGCAGGTTGATCGAAAACGTGTAGTGGCTGCTCTTGACTATCTAGCCGAAAAAAACCTAATAACGCTCGAAACCAAACGTATTACCCAAGTATACAAAGTGCATGCAGAGGTTATAAATACCCCTGAACTTGCCCAGCAACTTCACGACTACTTTACCGATAAAGAACAAGCCGAAATTAAACGTATTGCTGCATTGGTTCGCTTTTTTGAGCTACAAAGTTGCTTAAGCTATAACTTAGCGCGCTATTTTGACGATCAAAATGCGCCAGCGCAATGCGGGCATTGTAGTGTATGCAGAGGGCATGCGGTTAAGCTTGAGTACTCTATAGAGCCTGCATATATTGACGAGCAACTTATTTATCAAAAGGTAGATGAGTTTTTAGCGCATATGGCGGGCAAAGGTAATCATAATGTGGGTATTGAAACCCAATGCCGCTTTTTAGCGGGGATGAGTGTGCCGTTATTTGCGCGTAATAAAGTGCGCCAATTGAGTGGTTTTGCGCTGTGCGAGCAGATGCGTTACAGCGATATAAAAGCAAAACTACTAGCGCGTTAAATTAGTTACTGTATCCTAGTGGCTTATTCAAAAAAGTAAGCCACTATGCCTCATATTGTTATTCCCGTTGAAAATATTTCTACTACCCCAGAGCCAGTTACCTGTGCTAACTGCCAAGCCTGTTGTTGCCAATTAGAAGTGCGCATAGTAACCGACACCGGCGTGCCTTTTAACTATATAGAATACGATAAATGGGGCAGCGAAGTAATGAAACGCGCTGACGACGGCTGGTGTCAAGCACTCGACCGCAATACGCTTATGTGCTCTATTTACGAAAACCGCCCATTAGTATGTCGCGAGTTTGAAATGGCGTCGGGTGAGTGTATTACCGAGCGTGATTTAGCGGGTATATAGTCCGCTATTATTAAAGTACATAAACAACAAAGGGGCTTAAAGCCCCTTTTTAATTACTGTAAAACGCTAAACAATTAAACTTTAAAGTAGCTAATATACTTTTTAAGCGTGTTTGAAAGGTCAGCTAATGCAACGGCTTCTTGTGCGTTACTGTTAAGCGACATGCTGGTTTCTTTTGACATACTGGCAATTTCTTCTACGCCGGTACTAATTTGCGCCACGGTGGCTACTTGGTTTGATGTTGATTCAACAATTTCAAGCACGTTACTTAATGAGTCATTAGCTTGTTGCTGTATTTGATGCAGTAGCTCGTTTGCTTCGTGAGTAAGCGTTAAGCCATTTTCTACTTGCGGTACTGTGGTTTCCATAGCTGTTACCGACGCTTGCGTATTTTCTTGTACTTGCAAAATCATCTTCTCAATATCGCCTGTTGCATCACCAGTACGCTGGGCAAGTTGCCTTACTTCGTCAGCAACAACAGCAAAACCTCGGCCTGTTTCGCCTGCTCTAGCGGCTTCTATTGCCGCATTTAGTGCAAGTAAGTTTGTTTGATCGGAAATACTGCGGATCACACTTAAAATATCGCCAATGTGTTTTACATGTTCTTGCAACACGTTTACTTGGGTAACTGTGGCTTTTACGGTTACTGAAATTTGCTCAATTTCGGCTGCTACTTTTTGCACAGCAATACTGCCTTGCTGCGATAATTGCGCGGTTATTTTTGAGTTATCTTCTGTTTGCCTAACTGAATCGGCTACGGCATGAATACTTTGGCTCATTTCTTCTAGGCTACTTACTGCCGAGTTTGTATAAGTTACTTGTGCGTCAGCGGCACTAAGTGCTTGCTGCGAACCAGACGCTACGCTTGCAGAGTGGGTAGAAAGCTCTTCAGATGAGTTAATAATGCTATCTACAATAGTTTTTAGTTTAGATTGCATAACCCCTACAGAAGCCATCATGCTATTTGGGCAACACGACTGTACATCACCCCTTAAATCGCCTTGGGCAATAAGGGCAATTACTTCAGCGGCTTCTTGTGGTTCGCCACCTACTGACTTTCTGATCAGTTGGCTAATAACGTACGCAACACTTGCACCTATTAAAACTGCAAGCGCGGTGAGCGAAATCATCCAAATTTCAAATGAACTGGCAATATCGAGAGTATCAATAGTGGTGGCTTGATTTGCTTGTTCTTGCAGGTTTATAAATTGGTTTATAACATTTAGCCACTCGGTAAACGCAGGGCGCGCATCGGTTAATAAAATACGCTCAGCTTCGTTTAGGTTTCCTGCGTTTTTAGCGTTTATTACACCTTGAATAAAAGGCTGAGTGCGCTGCTCTATTTGATTTATTCTATTAATTAAAGCGCGTTCTTCGCTATTCATATTACTTATTAGCTTAGCCATAGAGCGGCTTGAGGTTTGGTAAAATGCGTTTAGCTCTTTTATGCTATTTAACACGGTGCTTAAACTGCTTTGATCGGTGATTAGCACTACATCGCGCACGGCTATTGCTCTGTCGTGTACGCTGCCTCTAAAGTTAATTGCGTAACGTTGCTTTACCGAGTTTACGTCGGTCATGTGGGTAATGTTATTATTAATAAGGCTAACGCGCGAAATTCCAATAATGGTTAAAATAAGCATCATTGATAAAATTACGCCAAAACCGGTCGTTAAACGCATGTTTATGGTCATGGTTGATCCCAAGTGTGAGTCAATACGCGCAAAAGCAGCTTGTATTATTAGTGATTATTCTAAAATAATAGCAGCATTATGCCTTATTAATTAAAGTTTTATTAGCAATAAGGGATTGTTTGTTAATTTAGTTTACAAGCGTAACTTTGGTGGGATTATTTTACAGGCATATTTATAGGCATAACAAAGGGGCTAAATGCCCCTTTGTGTTATATAAAAATATTATATAAAAGTAGTTAGTCGTACTTTGCTTCTAGTTCATTAGCTGTATGAAACTTCTCATGGCTTTGTAATTGTTCGTCGTATTTAACGAGGTTTTTAAAGTGTGCTAATTGACCTGAGTTTTTAACAATTTCAACAATAAACGACATCATAAAGTCAGCACCCGTTAGGGTATCGCCCACTAAATAACGTTTACCTTCTAGGCGGTCGTTAAAGTAGCTAATTACTTTAGCTGTTTCGGCGTCGGCATAGCCTTCTAAAAACTGTGTTTTAGCGCCGTCTTTAAGTACAAACATTTTAAGTAAAAGCGGTAAAATGGCTGAGCTTTCTGCAAAGTGCAGCCATTGCTGGTAGTCAACGTATTCAGCGGTATCTACTTTTGGAGCAAATTTACCGTTACCGTATTTAGTAATAAGGTAGTCGGTAATAGCGCCTGATTCAGCAATAATTAAACCGCCGTCTTCAATCACTGGTGACTTACCAAGTTGATGAATATGCTTTAATTCGTCAGGGGCTAAAAAAGTGTCTTTATTGCGCTGATAAGCGACGATTTCGTAGTCAACATTTAGCTCTTCTAAAAGCCAAATTACGCGTTTAGAACGGGATTTATTTAAATGATGTAGTTTGATCATGTCAGTCCTTTTGTGGCTCGTAAGGGCTTAGCCTTACAAGCCGTTTAAAATTAAAGTGGGTTATTAATTTTAACCACAGTTTTACCAAAGTTTTTACCGCATATCATATCGTTGAACGCGCCTACTGTATTTTCGATGCCTTCTACCATGTGCTCACGGTATTGAATTTTTCCGTCTTTCAGCCATTTTTGCATGTCTTGTGCAAACTCGTCGTAACGGTCGCCGTAATCATCAAAAATGATAAAACCTTGCATTTTAATACGCTTGGTAAGTAATTGACCCATTAGCATACCTAAACGGTCAGGGCCTTCTGGTAAGCTAGTTGCGTTATATTGCGATACTAAACCACACAATGGTACGCGTGCTGCGGTATTAAGTAGTGGTAGTACGGCGTCGAATACTTTTCCGCCCACATTTTCGTAGTAAACATCTATGCCTTTGTCGCAGGCTTTTTCTAGTTGCTCTGCAAAGTCATCGGCTTTGTGATCAATACACGCATCAAAGCCTAGCTTTTCCACGGCGTGGTTACATTTTTCACTGCCACCAGCAACACCCACTACTTTACAGCCTTTAATTTTAGCTATTTGACCAACCGTTGCACCAACGGGGCCTGTTGCTGCAGCAACAACTACGGTTTCGCTTTCTTTAGGCTGGCCAATATCAAGTAAACCCATGTACGCTGTAAAGCCCGGCATCCCCATAATACCTAATGCGTACGAAGGGTTTTCAGGCTCTTTACCTAATTGCATTAAGCCTTCGCCGTCGGTAATGGCGTAGTCTTGCCAACCTGTGTAGGCAAGTACCCATTCGCCAGTCTTAAATTTATCGTTTTTAGATTCTTCTACTTGGCACACTGTTGCGCCAACCATTACATCGCCAATATTAACAGGATCTGCGTACGACTTAGCATCGCTCATACGACCACGCATGTATGGGTCTAGTGATAAGTAAATAGTGCGTAGTAAAACTTCGCCGTCTTTTAATGCAGGAAGCTCTACCGTTTTTAATTTAAAGTTTTCATCTGTTGGAGCGCCATTAGGGCGTGATTCAAGAGTAAGTTGGCGACTAGTCGTAGACATATAAGATCTCCTATTAATATAAATAAACTACTTACCGAATGTTTACGTTTTAAAAATCGTGTTCAGCTAAACAATAATGCGCGGCTAAGCAGTATGAATATGTACAATGCGTACCTTAATAAAGGAGTTTTGGGCGGGTGGTTGATAATTCAACCTTTGCGCAGATTTAATTAGAGTAATTAGTCTGCTTTGAGCTTACTAAATATATGATTGTTGTAAAGTACCCCGTTTTTATAAATGGCCTGTTTAAGCACAGCCTCTTGCTCAAAGCCACTTTTAATAAGTGCTTTCATAGAGCCGGTATTACCAGCAAACACAGCGCCAAAAATTCTGTTTATGTGTGAGTTTGCAAACGCTTCATTGCATATAAGTTCAATAGCGCGAGTAATAATGCCTTGCCCCCAATAGGCTTTATTTAGCCAATAACCAATTTCGCCACTGTGGCTGTATTCAAATTCGCCGGGAGTTATGCCAATACAGCCGGCAAATTGCCCATTAACCTCAATGGCCTTAGCCGTTGCATCAATTACGCCGTTTTTTGAGCCTTGGTTTATCCACCAATCAGCATCGGCTTGCGTATACGGAAACGGAATTTTTGACGATAAATAACGCGTTACCTGTTCATCATTTAGGGTGCTAATAATGAAAGGCGCGTCTTGGGCTTTAAACTCTCTGAGGGTGATCATATTTTTTCATAAATTTTTAGTATGCATACTAACTTAACAATCATTTTAACGTTAAACAATCAGAACCTAAATTAAACGGTTTACGGCTATTACTTTGTTTTAAAGTCCTCTAATATAAGCAAAATATTACACCTATTTTAGATGCCATTATGCACCCTCACATTAAAGCACTTTATAACAGCGCCCAAAAACCAAGCCGTTTAATTATTGGTTTAATGAGCGGCACTTCGTTGGACGGGCTTGATGTTGCACTATGCAAAGTAACGGGCGCAGGCTTAAATACACACATTGAGGTTTTAAATTTTACTACTGTTGATTACAACGACGATTATAAAACTAAAATAAAGCAGGTATTTGCTAAGCGAGAATGCGATTTAGAACTTGTTACTTTATTGCACCCGTGGGTAGGTAAACTCCATGGCGATATGGTTAACCAGTGCTTACATACTTGGCAAATAAACCCGGCAAGTATTGATGTAATAGCGAGCCACGGGCAAACCATTTACCACTGCCCGCAGTCGCAGCATAACCACAAAAGCTTTACTAATGGCACCTTACAAATTGGCGATAGTGACCAAATAGCCGTTACTACGGGTATTACAACCATTGGTGATTTTAGGCAAAAACATATAGCCGCAGGAGGCGAGGGCGCACCACTGGCTGTGTATGGCGATTATTTGTATTTTTCGAGCGCTGTGGAGAGTCGGATTTTGCTAAATATGGGCGGCATTGCTAACTTAACGTTTTTACCCAAAAATGGTGATGCAAACGGCGTATTTAGTTCCGACATTGGCCCAGGTAATACCATTATGGATGCCTACGTACAGCAATATTTTAAAGGTATGCATTATGACGATGGCGCAAAAATAGCAAAAGCAGGCAAGGTAAATACACCATTATTAAATGCATTATGTAATAACGCATTTTTTAAACTCCCAATGCCTAAAACCACAGGGCCTGAGGTATTTAACTTAGCGTATTTAAACACCGCACAGCAGCTTACAAATACACAGCACTTAAGCCATGAAGATGTAATGGCCACCTTAAATACCTTTACTGCAACCGTTATAGCAAATGCATTAAACGAGTGTGCAGAGCGCGTACAAAATTGTGTGGTGTATGCAAGTGGTGGCGGTATTCATAACCCGTTACTAATGGCGCAACTTACAGTGCTTTGCCCACGTATTAAGGCTTTTAAAAATACCGACGATTTAGGTATAAATCCCGATGCAAAAGAGGCTGTGTTATTTGCTATTTTAGCAAACGAATGCCTAGCAGGAGAGCAGCAACACCTAAGTAACACCGCACAAGGTATTGCGGGAGTTACTATGGGTAAAGTAAGTTTTGCAGATTAATAACTTATAAGACGCGTCGCGTAATTTAAGTGCAGCCAGCACTAAAACAGCGATAAAAACGTAGAACCCATACTCGCAAAGTAGCTACGAACGCCCTGTGACTTGGTATGTTCAGTTTTTATTTGCTCAGGAATATAGCCTTGCTCAAATGCTTTAATGTACACATCGAGTTGCTGGCTTTCTTTTAAAGTCGTGTTTTTTCCGTGCAGCATCATTTGCACTACAAAACACTGGCTTTGTGTAATGTTACTTAAAGTTAGGTTTACAGTACCAGATTCAAGGTCTGCATTGCTCAGCGTTTTTTCAGTAAAATACTGCGCCCCACGCGCACTGGGCTGCGTTGCACTTAGTGAAATAACATCGCTCTCATTTGCGCCATCAGGCAACACACACTGCAGCGTAATATTATGCGCAGCACTGGCTTTTAGTGATAGTTTTTCATATTCCATAGCGTGGCTCATCGCCGCAGACATAGAATCATCAAATGATTGCAGTGCAAATGTTAGTTGCACTAAGGGAGTACTCATCTTACTTAGTCTTCTTGAGTCTATTCATTTATCGGATAGAGATTATCGCGGATCAAGGTTACAGATTTATGACTAATTGCATTAATTAGTACAATTATTGAGTGGTTTGATCAAAAAGGATCGGTCCTTTTTTACTCGATTTTGAAATCATTTCTCAATCAGAAATTATAAGGTATGAAGTTAATATTTGACGTGTAGATTCGCCTTGTTTTCACTGGAAGTCTCTGGTGAGAGAGAAATAAATTTAAATATAATCATGTCTCAATGTGTTAGTAAACCTCTTAACTAGAGTTCAGTTAGATACACAGTCTGTTTTTTACAAAGTAGAATATTTGGATATAGTTTCGAAATTAGAATACTCTGATAACTTACATCTAATTAGAGCTTTTGAGAAGTATTGGCTATGATTCCAAGTAACTACATCAAAACATTTTAGTAGCCTTGACGGTCGATTTTTGATGTTGAGTGACCATGCGAGGTCGTAATGATCTAAGGCCAAATATAAGGTAATTATTTAGAAGAAGTGTTTTATTTTTAACCATATAAATAGGTGTTATTGTATGTCGTCAACAGTGTTATCTGATTCCTTTCGAGGTATTGTCTATTTTACCGCAGCGGCCAAAAATGAAAGCTTTACCGCAGCAGCTGAAGAGTTAGGTATTTCCAAATCAGCATTAGGTAAAAGCATTGCTAAATTAGAAAATCATTTAAACACCAAGCTTTTTCATCGCACAACTAGGAAACTGAGTTTAACTACTGAAGGAGAGGCGTATTTAGCAAGCTGTCAATTGGCATTAGATACCCTTCAGTCAGCAGAGTTAGCGTTACAATCAAAATTATCCCAACCTTCAGGTCGAGTACGAATCGATGTGCCAGCTGCGTTTGGTCGCTCTTTTGTGTTACCTGTTTTATTGAAGCTTGCTGAGCAACATGCACAATTAAAACTAACAGTAACTTTTAATGATAAAATTATTGATCCTCTCGATGCTGGCTTTGATTTAGCTATTCGATTTGGTGCCATAAAAGATAGTGGTGATTTAGTTGCTAGAAAACTGACTTCTCAACATTTGATTTTAACCGCTTCTCCTGCTTATTTAGCACGTTTAGGTACCCCAACGAGTCTTGCTGAGTTAACAAGCCATCAGTGCATAGTGGCTTGGCGAGGTGGTAGTTCACTACATTGGTTAATTAAAAATACCGATGGTGATGATATGCGCTTTCATCCTAAGCCCTTTCATCAAATTAGTGATGGTGATGCTATGGTCGATGCTTGTATTGCTGGCGCGGGAATCATTCAGTTTCCTAAGTCTTTGCTTCAGCCTTGGCTAGATGAAGGTAAGCTAGTACCAATTTTGCCAGAGTTAAATCCTGCTTCAACTGAGTTACATATTATTTGGCCAAAAACAAAACATCTCCTGCCCAGTGTCAGGTTTATTATTGACGAATTTGTACGCTTATCAGATGAGGGTAATTTTAATTAATTGTAGAAATTAATACTACTTAGAGTCTCCTTTTTGCATGTTTATCTACTTATACGTCTTTGTTATGCTGTTTTCGTCATATCGTTGACGAGTTAACACCTATCTAATTAAAGGAGATACCTAATGCCGGTAGTTAATATTCAAATGTTTGAAGGTCGTGATCATGCTAAACAAGCGATAGCAAAAGAAGTGACAGCATCAATAGCTAAACACGCTGATGTTGATCCGCAATATGTTTACGTTATTTTTAATGATGTAAAAACAGAAGATTGGGCTATTTCAGGAGAAGTTTTTGCTGAAACGCTAAAAAAATCATCATAGGTATACAGATATAAATAAGCCATTGATGGAGTTAGAACTATAATCAATGGCTCTCTCTTCTATACTTTTTTACAAATGCCTTTCATTATTGCTTATGTTGAAGATACACAGAAATTGTTTTAATAGAGTCGTAAATTAAAAGCAGCTATTTTAAACGCTAACTGCGTTGAATTTATTTGCAATAGGCCAGCTATTGACGCGTAAATTCGCCTTGTTTCACTGAAAATCTCTGGCTAGAGAAAATAAATTTAAATATCACCATGATTTAATACGTTAGTAAATATCTTAACCAGGGGGCAGGTTAAATATTTTTATTTAGAACAATTATGTATACGTGTTTTTGCTAGTTTTAGCGCAATTCTCTTGTAGATAAATAGCCCTCATATATAAGCTGGTTATTTATAAAAAGAGTAATATTCACAAGTGTATAATTTTATATTAGTGCTTTTCTTGTATTATTATCGAGAAAACCCATCCACTAATACATGGTATTTAGCGCCAAATACGTCCAGTCTCTCACGTAAATTGTTATCTGCAACACCGTAAACATTTAATGCATAAATATCAACCAAGGATAAAAAAGTTTTCGCGAATGGCGCAAAACTTTCATCAATATGACTGATGATTGACGCTATATTTTTATATCTCTCAACGATGTGAATTTTTTTCCCATCTTCACTGATATTATATGTGTACGTTAAAGTGCCAGGCTCCTTTTTTACAACATCCACAATTTTATAAATGAGTTCTTTGAACTCTATTAATTTACCTTCTTTCACATCAAGAAAAAAATTGCACGTTATTTCATTTTTCATAAATACTCTCCATAGAGTTAAATTTTATACAGCCTGAAGGAAGAAAATAGTTATTTTCAAGTACAACTATTTAAAAATCATTATAAATGCAGTCTTAAAGTGGATAAATAGGCTCATTTTCGACTCAGAGTGGAATTTTAATCAACAATTATAAAAATATGATCTTGTGATTTAATCTGCTCATTGTTGAGCTCAAATTTAAGCGTTCAAATAACCTAAAGCTTTTAACCAAACGACCGATAAATTACTTAATAGAGTTTAGCGATTAGGGATAATCATGGTTAATAATGTATTTGGCAGCCAGGCTAATTTAAGCACTTTGCTGGCCCAATCAGTTAATAACGCTACCCAAAGCTCTGTGAGTCCTTCGCTACACACCAGCAGCGACCTTCAAGCTATTAATGATTTACAAACTAACGAGTCAAAAATAACCGATGGGTTATTAAGCCAGTTAAATAATGAAACTCTTGATGAAGCACTAGCCAGTAATCAAAAGGTAGAGGACGTTTTAAAGCAGCAACTTACCTCGTTATTTACTATTTCAAGCACGCCGAGCACGCTTAACTATAAACTCTCCGATGAAGAACTCGCCCTGCGCACCGTAATAAGCTCTCAGCATGAGGGGTTATTAAAAAACGAAAACAGTACCCAATTAATTGAGCGATTAAATACGTCGGTTAAAAATATTCAGGGTGCTTATGCTAATACCAGCGATATTTTATCGAGTTTAGGTCAGCTTGGGCATGAGCAAAAAACGTTTTTAGCCTCAAGTCAGCAACGTGTTGAGCGCTCACTTAATCCCTACATGGAAAGCCTCAATCGCGCAAAATACGAGGATGACGATAACTACCTGTTTGAGCTCTCGATAAAAACCAAAGAGGGCGATGTTATAAACATTATCTTTAACTCATCGCAAGGGTACGATGAAAACACAGGCGAAGCCGTTGATGGCTTTAGTTTAAGTTACGAAGTAAATGGCGATTTATCTGAGGCTGAGCATAAAGCACTTACGCAGGTGCTCAGTGGTGTTGGCGAAATGGCAGATGAATTTTTTAAAGTGAGTGAAAACTCATTTAATCCTCTTATAGTGCCAAACAAAACAGACATGAGTTTAGATTTTTTAGCAGGCTTTAATAGTCAGCAGCTAACAGGCTTTGATGTGTCGTTTTCAACAACGCAAAATAAAGATCTTGATTCGAAAGAGAACACGCTTGATTTAAGTTACTCCATTGATGAAGCATCAAACCAGCAAGCACTTGTGTTTAAAGCCGCAGGTGGGCAAAACGACATTGATTTTGCACTTGATATGTCAACCATTGGCGCTAAAGACACGCAGCAAATGCAGCAGTATTTAGCATCGCTAGATCAAAGCCTAGAAGATAGCCGAGTAAACAGTACCAAAGACGATAAAGAGTCGGCATTTGGGCGCAAAGGCGATGAGGCAATGCAGCAAGGTTTTGCATTATTTAAAGGCGCTTTTACGAGTATGTCGGCGGCGGCTGAGCGTTATAGCAATTTGGAGTCGCTTGCAGATCAGCACTTTAATGACGGGCGCGCCATGGTTGCCGATTTGGTTGATAACATGATTACAAACGATGCCCGTTACCAAGGGCTTGGTAATAAAGCCCCAAATACATTGGGTGCGAGTATTTCTAAGCTCGCTGATTTTGATGCTACATTTTCTTATGCGCTGGATAACGGCGATTATCAGCCTAAAAGTACCATTGAACTAAGCCAAGCGACTGATCGAAGCCAATTAGGGGATCTTAGCGGTGTAACGCAAAGTAAAAATGTAAGTAGCCACTTTGATTATCAATATAGTCGCCCTGATTACTACAACAAAGAAGAGAGTTATAACGTAAACACCGCCGTTAAAAATAAAGAGCTTGTGGGGCTCGATCAGTCTCACGAGGTTGATGTTAATACAAAAATGTTTGAGTTTAATCCGCAAACCAATCAATACGAGCTGCAAATGGCGATGCAAGAGCAAACAGTTAGTAAAAGCGACATTCGCTTAATTGACGATATTTGGCTTGAAGAAAACGAAAACAGCTACAACATGAATAAAAAAGAGCGTGTTGAGAGTGACGAAAAGCAAGACGAGTTTAAAAAAACAAGCAGCCATTCTCATAATAAACTAGTTACCTTAATTGGTGACTTAGATAAGCTAGCTGAAAATAAAAACGTAAGGCGAGAATATTTAACTAACTTATCGCAAGTTAACTTTTTTATGGATAAAAAGTAACGGTTTTGAGTTGTTCACTCCACACTCAATATTGGGTATAGTCGTTTAATACCTAAATTAATACCTAAATTAAGAGCAACCTTATGTTTAAACAATTAATTTTACTGTGCGCTTTAAGCATGCCGCTTGTAAGCTGCGCTGCTGATGCACCGTTTTCGGGCGGAATTAGCACTGATGTACTGCTAAGCGACTACGACAAGTTTAACGAACAATACAAAGCGTTTACGCCAACAGCACAAGACATTGCCCTAATGCAAAAGCTAGAAGGCAAAGAGCTAATTGTATTATTTGGCACATGGTGCCACGACAGTGAGCGCGAAGTGCCAAAACTCATTAAGTTAATTGATGCATCAAAGGTAAAACTTGCAAGCATTGAATACGTGGCCGTAGGTTACAACAAGCAAGACGATGCAGGCATTGCAGAAGCTCACGATTTACAATACACGCCAACGTTTATAGTAAAAGACGATGGTAAAGAGTTAGTGCGTGTAATTGAAAAGCCAACGGGTACGTTAGCGCAAGATTTAACTCAGGACTTATAAATAGAGCTATTTATATTAGAGCTTGTCGGTTTAGCTAATCTGTTTATAAGTTAGATGGTGAGTTGCAATAAATAGTTTATTAATAAATTAATGTGTGGGTGGTGCACTTCCAATTAGAATCTAGGAGATTTTTTTCTGTTCAATTAGAGTGGCTGTCCTGTTTAAATAATTTGAGCCCGTATATAAGCTAGCATCTAAATTTATTTTAACTTTTTCTTTTTGACATTTACGGGGAGTCCTATAAGACCCTAGATAGAGGCTGAACAATATTAGGATGATCTCCAGTTAAACCTGCCTAGTGGCGGTCTAGTTTTGTTAGTTCAATAAGCGATTATGCAACATAAACTGCGTGGTGTGTAAATACTAAAGTGTTAACTGTCCAAGGAGGCTACATGATCGAAGCAACTTGCCATTGTGGAAATATAGCAATAACCACAAAAAAATTACCGAAATCAGTAACCAGTTGTAATTGTTCCATATGTTATCGTATTGCAGCTTTGTGGGTATATTACACAGCGAATCAAGTAGTAATAAAACAAGAATCAAATAATGCTATATATCTATGGGGTAATAAACTACGTTCGTATCACTCGTGCTCGTTTTGTGGTTGCACCACTCATTACACTCAAAAACGAGATAATGGTACAAATAGAGTTGCAATAAATGCCAGAATGGTAAACTCAGATATTATTAAAGCAGTAAATATCAGATATTTTGATGGTGCGAATACATTTAAATATATCGAGCAATAAAGCACTCAACAAGAGGCTAAGCTTACCAATAATCGCATATACGCGACTTACAAATCGCGTATACACTTATTAATATAAACATTATTCACTAAACAAGCTTTTTTCGAATGCTTGCGCAGCATGTGAAGACGGTCTGTCTTTATAATGCAGTTGGTATAGCGGCCGAGAGAGTTGCTCGTTATTTTTTTGGCTCAGGCGTGTTAATTTACCTAGCTGCACTAAATCCTCAGTAACTACGTTTGGCAATAAAGCGACCCCCATACCTTGAGCAACAGCCCTTGCTATTGCCTCGTTGCTGCCCAATTGCATACTGCGCTCTGCTATTACGCCATGTTGGGCTAATAACTTAACCGACATTTCTAAAGTGCCCGAGCCCGGCTCGCGCAGTAGCCAAAACTGTTTGTTTAACCATGCATTTAAGTTTTTAGCGGGCTTAAAGTTACTGGGTATAACGATACTCATTAAATCGTTTTGCCAGTGCTTACTTATAATATGCGGCTCGATAGGTGTGCCTTCAACCAGTGCTAAATCGATAGTACATTCTAGTAGGGCAAGCTCAATTTGCGCGGTATTAGCCACTTGTACTTCTACTTTTATATCAGGGTACTGCGCGCAAAATTTAGCTAAGTAGGGCGGTAGCCAATAGCTGGCAATGGTTGTACTAGTGCCTATAACGAGCGTGCCACGCTTAAGCCTTGTGCGTGATTTAATATCTTCTATGGCGGCTTTTTCAATGGCAAAAATGCTACGTGCATGATCATACAAGGCTTGGCCGCCCTCGCTTAAGGTAAGTTTTTTGCCTTTAGATGCACGCTCTATAAGTTGAATATTTAATTGATGCTCAAGCTCTTTTAGCGCTTTAGATACAGCCGGTTGGCTTATAAAAAGCGCCTCGGCTGCGCCTGAAAAACTACCAAGCTTTGCTACCGTATAAAACACCCGAAGTGCATGCAAGTTCATTGTGTCTCTCAAATCACATAACTTTAAGTTATCGAATCATGATTTTAATGTATTGGAGTTATATTTTGCGCTTTCTTAAAATGAAGTCAACAGTTTAACGTTGTTCAATTGAGAGAATATTATGCTTAACGCTATTAAAAATTTGGGTATTAATACTAAGCAATACGGCGATGCGCGCTGGTGGTTAGGTATGCTGCTGGTGGTTGTTTTGGCGGGGGTATCTGTTGCATTAAGTAAGTTACCTATAATGCAAAGTGCGCAATTTAGCTCTTTAACTATTGGTATAGTGCTTGGCATTATTGTGGGTAACAGTGTGTTTTCGCGTATTGCTACGCAAACCGATATAGGTGTTGATTACGCTAAAAGTATATTACTCAAAGCGGGCGTTATTTTATTTGGGTTTAGAATTACTTTTGCGCAAGTAGCGGGTGTAGGCTGGCATGGCCTATTAACCGATATAGTAATGCTGTTAGGCACATTTATTTTGGCAGTGCAGCTAGGTAAGCGCGTATTTAAGCTTGATGAGCAAACAGTAATATTAATTGGCGCAGGTAGCTCTATTTGTGGCGCAGCAGCTGTAATGGCAACCGAGCCAGTTATAAAAGCGCAGGCACATAAAGTATCGGTAGCGGTGGCAACGGTGGTGGTGTTTGGCACGTTAAGCATGTTTGCCTACCCAATCATGTTTGAGTTTATGGGACTGAGTGAACACGCTTACGGTATTTTTGTAGGCTCAACTATTCATGAAGTAGCGCAAGTGGTTGCAGCGGGCACTGCTGTAAGCGCCAATGCTGCAGATACCGCCGTTATAGAAAAAATGCTACGCGTAATGATGCTTGCGCCATTTTTAGTGGGTTTATCGTTTTGGCAAAGTAAAAAGCATGCAAAAACAAACAATAACGTGCATGGCGGCGAGCAAAAAACGGGTATTACCATCCCTTGGTTTGCAGTGTTATTTATTGTGGCAAGTGGTGTGCATTCACTCTCTATTATTCCTCAAGTGGTTACAAGCGCTATTGTATGGTTTGATAATATATTACTCACTATTGCTATGGTGGCTTTGGGTTTACGCACACATGTTGGGGCAATTCGCCAAGCGGGTATTAAACCGCTGTTACTGGCGCTGTGTTTATTTTTGTTTTTAACGTTAGGCGGCTTTGCCATTAATATAGGCATTGCTGAGCTGTTTTAAACGTTATTTGGTAAAAGTTGATTGGCGGCTTAAATTGGCCAATCAACTTCGTTTAAAGTATCCAGCTGTGTGCTGGTATTTTCATTGCCTTGCCATTTATTAGTGTAAACAGCGTGCGGATCAAACTGCGCGGTTTGTTTTTCAATATTAAAGTGCCTACCACCACGCGGGTCGACCCCTACACCCGCTATATATTGCCAATTACCCCAATTAGCGGCTACATCGTAATCAATCAATTGTTGTTCAAAATAAGCCGCGCCATAGCGCCAATCAAGGCCAAGTTCGTTAACTAAGCAGCTTGCGGCAATTTGCCTTGCTCTATTTGATATATAACCGGTCGTATTAAGCTCGTTCATAATGGCATTGACTAATGGGTAGGGTGTTGAGCCATTACACCACGCAGCAAAGCGGTTTGGTATAAACGTAGTAAGGGGTTTTGTTTGCTTTTGACCTTTAAAGCTAAATAGGCTGTTGCCTGCTTTAAGTGCATGCCATTTAAAATACTCTCGCCATAGCAATTCAAATTTAATCCAGTAGGTAGACTCGTTTGTTATTTGGTTATGTTCGTACTGTTCAACAGCTTTATAAACTTGCCTCGCACTTACACAACCAAAGGCAAGCCAGGTACTAAATTTTGTGGTGTTATTAAAGCCATCAAGCTCGTTTCGAGTTGTTTTATAGGTACTTGGTAGCAAGCCCGAAAAGTACTGCGCTAAATGAGCTTGCGCACTTTTAAATCCGCCGTGCATTATCGCGTTGTTGTCATCAGTATATTCACTAAGCTCAATTGGTTTGGCCGCACATAATGTTATAGGTTGAGGGAGTAAACCTTTAGGCAGAGTTGAGGTTGTTATAGGTATGTTTACCGCCTCTACTTTTTTTCTAAATGGGGTAAAGCTTTTAGGCAGCTCGATTAAATCAAAAGGGAGGTCGCTTTGTTGAAATAGAGTGTCTTGTTGAGTTGTTTTAAATATGACATGTGGGCAATGTGCTTTTAGTCGCGCAAGTTGGCGCTGCTCATAGGTTCCAACATGTTCACTGCACACTACTTCGTCAATATGTTGCTCAGCTATACGCTGCTTTAAAACACTAACAGGTTCACCCTCAAGTACGTGCAGTGTTTGTCCGCGTTCAATAAGCGCTTGTTGCAGCTCGTACAAGCTTTGCATTAAAAACTGTTGTTTATGCGCACCATATGACTTTTGTTGGTGGTTATTATTTTTAAACCAGTGCGGGTTTATTACAAATACAATATCGAGCGCACATTGCCCAGTAGCAAGTTCGCTTAAAATAGGGTTGTCGTCTATTCGTAAATCGTTTTGTAGCCAATATAAAATACGTTTGCTCATAGGTTTGCTCAGGTTTTTAAACTCTAAAGTGGTACGAAGCAAAAGCGGGTGAGGATTAATGGTTAGGTATTTTAATTAGCTCGGCAGTTTACTTAACTAATAGAGACGGCTAAGTAAGCCGTCTCTATTAAAATTTAAATAGCTGATTTTTGCTCTGTTATCCAATCGTTTATTACATCTTCTAGCACTTCCATAGGGAGTGACCCTTGGCCGATTACGGTGTCGTGAAAGCTGCGTATATCAAACTTAGCACCTAGCTCTTTTTCGGCTTTTGCACGTAGTTCGCGTATTTTTATTTCGCCCATTTTGTAAGAGAGCGCTTGGCCTGGCCATGAAATATAACGATCTATTTGATCCTCGACCGCGCTTTGTGGCAAAGCAGTGTGATCTGCCAAGTAGTCAATTGCCTTTTGGCGGCTCCAGCCAAATGCATGAATACCGGTATCAACAACGAGTCTCACGGCACGCCACATTTCGTAACCTAAACGACCAAAGTCGCTGTATGGGTCTTGATAAAAGCCGGCTTCTTTACCTAAACGTTCGGTGTAAAGTGCCCAACCTTCACCAAATGCTGAATGGCTAAGTGTGCGTCTAAATTCGGGTACATCTAACTCCATTGCAATAGCGTTTTGTAAATGGTGCCCTGGTATTGCCTCGTGCAGGCTTAGCGCTTCTAAATTATACAAAGGTTGCAATTTAGGTGTTGAGGCTAAAAAGTAAGTGCCAGGGGAGCGGTTATCAGCAGGTGGCATATAAAACGCGCCGCGACTCGCTGAGCCTTTTATAGTAAAGGTATTACGTGGTAAATGATTAAAATAGGTTGGTAACTTGCCATACATTTTTTGCGTAATAAAGGCTGTTTTTTCAAGCAGGTCTTGCGCGTCTGTTGCGTAAAATTGCTCGTCGGTTGCTAAAAATTCTAAAAAATCGCTGTAAGAGCCATCAAAGCCTACTTTATCAATGATGTTTTGCATTTGTGTTTTTATACGTGCCACTTCTTTTAAGCCAAGCTCGTGTATTTGCTTTGGTGTGGCATTGGTTGTGGTGTAGTAATTAACTGTATATTTGTAATACTCAAGCCCGCCTTTAACGCTTGAAATACCCGGCTGCGCTCTACAGTTAGGCATGTAATCGTTTTCAAAAAAGTCGTAAAAGTGTTGATAAGCCGGAACTACTTTTGAGCTAATTAAGGCTTTTGCTTTGTTTTGGTATGTTGCCTTTTGCTCTGCTGTAAATGTATTTGGTATGCGTGTAAAGGGCTCGTATAAGGCGCTGTTTTCAGGTTGCTTAACAATATGAGCGTTAATACTCTGGCTGTAATTTTCAAATGTTTTGCAGTAGTGCGTGTAACCCTTTTCAATACCTTCTTTCATCAAGTTAATGTTTTCTTGATTAAAGCGAGGGTAGTCGGCAAGGCTTACTAAAAATGCGTTGTAATCATCAGGCGTTAAAAACGCCATATTAGCCGGTGCTTCGGCAAAGTAAGTATGCCAGCCACTTAAAAAGTTAACTTGAAAATACTTATCTTGAAAAAGGTAGCTTTGCTGCTCTGTTTCTCGCTCATATTTAAATAAACGATAGTTCATTAGCTGCTCGCTATTGAGCGTTTTAGGGTCAATACTAGCTAAGTTTTTTAACACACTGTTGTTGTAAGCTTGGCGCTTCGCAATGGCTTGCTCGGTCCAATGTGGCAATGTACCACTGGGTTTCCAGCCGTCTGGATCGGTACGAAAGAATATTTTTTCGGCTTTTGCATTTTGCCAATGGTTATCAATAATCGTTTTTAAATCAGTGTTACTGTCGGCTAGGCTTGGTAGTGGTGCAACAGCTAAACAAATAGCTAAAATACTTTTTTTAAACATAGTCATCCGTTATTGGCGAGTTAGTCGCGCTTTTTTATTTTAATTTGTGCTCAATATAGTACCAAGTTAACTTAATCAATGCGCTTACTTTTATAACTTGTGCCTCTAGGCTTTACTTTTTGATTGAACAAATTTCACTTCATAACTGATTGGGGCACTAGTTTATTGTTTTATCAGCGTTTAGAATGATAAAAACTAATTATAATAAAGGTCGTCATGTTTAATAAAGTAATAACGCTGATTGATGAAGCGAATAACCAAGACCCAAATACTGAGCAGCACAATGGAGAAAGTTTTCCAAAAGAGTATTTATACTCACAGCGTATGAGCGAAATGCTAACTCGCTT
The DNA here is from genome assembly GCF_030408135.1 of Pseudoalteromonas sp. APC 3691. NCBI lineage: Bacteria > Pseudomonadati > Pseudomonadota > Gammaproteobacteria > Alteromonadales > Pseudoalteromonadaceae > Pseudoalteromonas > Pseudoalteromonas sp. APC 3691. Next base: position 58,388 of record NZ_JASDCB010000012.1, read on the forward strand.
TAAACCTGATGCCGATGAGCTTATGCAAATTGCAGTGCGTGCACAGCATATTCAGCGTTGGAAGTCGCCACGTAGCGATTTTGAAATGAACAAACAGGGTTATCATCAATGGCGCAGTGCTCTTTATATTTTTCATGCGTCACTAGTCGTTGAATTAATGAAACAAGCTGGGTTTAGCGATACAGACCAAAACCGTGTTTATAACGCTGTTGCTAAAAAAGATATTAAGCGCAATCTAGACAGCCAATTAGTAGAAGATGTAGCAAGTTTGGTGTTTATTGAGCATTACATGCTTGGGTTTGCCAATGCAAAACCAGATTATAATGAAGAAAAATGGATGGGTATCATTCGCCGTACATGGCAAAAAATGTCTGATGAAGCGCATGAGTTTGTACTTACAGGTAATATTACTCTACCGGCGCCGCTTGTTGGGCTTATTCACAAAGCACTTGAATAAATAATAAAAATATAAAATAAAAAGGAATTTTAAATGTATTGTCCTCGTAGCGATACGCCACTTGAACCTTTACTTGTTGGCGGGATCACTGTTTACACCTCAGCGCAAGGTGGCGTGTTTTTTGATAACAGCCAAATATTTAAATTTAGCTCTCCAGAGCTAAAGCATAGCCAAGTATTGCTAAAACATTTGAGTAATTATAGTGAGACTGAATACGATGTATCGCTACGAGTTAATTGCCCAAAGTGCAAAAACATTGTGATGATGCGCAGGTATTTTTCGCCAGTAAAGGCCGTCGAAATAGACGAATGCCCAGGTTGTGCAGGAATATGGCTTGATAGTGGCGAGCTGGCAAAAATACACGAAAACCATTTAACACCCCGAGAGCGTAAGCTGTTAGCCCACGAAATGGCAACCAATCATGGTTTTATAACTATTAAGCCGCCAAAATCAAAGTATTATCCTAAAGCGCCTACAAATTTTCAAGGCACCACAGTTGAACGGCTGGTGCAATTGGCATTACTTAATTTTGAGTAATAAAAAACGGCGTACTAATAAGTACGCCGTTTTTTGTAATAAACTAATTTTTTAAAATTTATTTATTACGGTTTTCTTTAGCAAATGCACGTATTTTACGCTTTTGCGACAGTGTTACTTTATTAACACGACCAGCAAATGGGTTTTCACCTTCTCTAAATTCAATTTTGATTGGGGTGCCCATAATTTTAAGCGCTTTACGGTAGTAGTTCATCAGGTAGCGTTTATAACTATCTGGTAAATCATGAACTTGGTTACCGTGAATTACAATACGTGGTGGGTTATAACCACCGGCATGCGCATATTTAAGCTTAACACGGCGACCACGAACAAGTGGCGGTTGGTGATCGGCTTGAGCCATGTCCATAATTCGGCGCAGCATTGCTGTACTTATACGTTTAGTTGCCGACTCGTAAGCTTCGTCAACAGATTCGAATAAATGACCAACACCTGTACCGTGTAATGCAGATATAAAGTGTAGGCGTGCAAAGTCTATAAAACCTAAACGGCGATCGAGTTCTGTTTTAATACGGTCTTTAACGTAGTCGTCTAGGCCATCCCATTTGTTCACGGCAATTACCAATGAACGACCTGAGTTAAGAGCAAAGCCTAATAAGCTTAAATCTTGATCTGAAATACCATCGCGAGCATCAACAATCAATAACACAACGTTACAATCTTCGATTGCTTGAAGCGTTTTAATTACTGAGAACTTTTCAACAACGTCGCTTACTTTTTTACGCTTACGAACACCTGCGGTGTCAATTAACACATACTCTTTTTCATTTCGAGTCATCGGAATGTAAATAGAATCGCGTGTTGTACCTGGCATATCATATACAATTACACGATCTTCACCCAATATGCGGTTTGTAAGTGTTGACTTACCAACGTTAGGGCGACCAATAATAGCAAGCTTTACAGGTTTGTCTGCAAATGCCTGGTGATCGGTATCGCTGTCTTCATCTTCTTCGTAAAGATTAATAAGCTCTTCGTCATCGCCTGTTACGTCTTCGTCTTGTGCAGCTAATTCAGCGATAAGCGGCTGAAGTGTTTGCTCAAGTAATAACGTAATACCACGGCCATGCGATGCAGCAATATGATGAATTTCACCTAATGATAATTGGTAAAATTCAGCACAGTTTGAATCTGCATCAATACCATCGGTTTTATTGGCAACAACAAAACACTTTTTATCTTGTTTACGCAAGTGATTAGCAATGGCTTGGTCAGCTACGGTCATACCTACACGAGCATCTACTAAAAACAGAACAATGTCAGCTTCTTCAATAGCTAGCAGAGATTGATCTGCCATTTCGATTTCGATGCCTTCTTCTGAGCCATCAATACCGCCCGTGTCTACCACGATAAATTCATAGCCATCGTAACTAGCTTGGCCATATTTTCTATCTCGTGTTAAACCTGGAAAATCGGCTACGAGTGCATCACGAGTACGTGTTAAACGGTTAAATAATGTGGATTTGCCCACATTGGGTCGCCCAACTAGAGCGATCACGGGAAGCATAAACTACCTCTTTAAAAAACAACAAAAGGCTTCGCAGTGCGAAGCCTTAAAAAAACCATATGACTATTAGTAACTTAGTTTGGTATTTTTACCATACTAACTTCACCATCACGGGTGTATAAAATTAGCTTATCGTCGGCAACAACTGGCTCAACAAAAAAGCCCGAGCTGTCAAAGTCTTCACGAGATACTAGCTCGCCAGTTTCTTTATTTAGCCAATGTAGGTTACCTTCTTGGTCGCCTAAAGCTAAGTGGCTACCTGCAACTGCAGGGCCTGTTAGGTACCAACCGCGTAGAGCGGGTTGGCTCCAACGTTCAATACCTGAATTTTTATCTAATGCGTAAATAACACCATCGCTATCTACTAAATAAATTGTTTGTGCATCCATCGCAATTTCGCGGTAGCTGCTGTACTCGCGTTTCCATACAACATTGCCAGAGCGAATATCTACAGCGGCTAAGTTGCCGTTGTAAGCTATAGCGTAAGCGTATGGACCGCTAATAAGTGGTTGAGTGTCTACGTCAACTAGGCGTTCAAATTCTGATGCGCCTTTAGCAACCGCAATTTCTGCGCTCCATGCTGAGTAACCACTGTCTGAAATTAATACGCTTAGCTTGCCTGTTTCAAGGCCTACTAATACACCACCGTTAGCAACGGTTGGCGAGCTTTGTCCGCGTAATGTTAGTGGTGGAACTTCTTGTTCAAAGCTCCAACGCTCTTCGCCTGTATCTGGGTGAAGGGCTAACAATTTACCAGAGCCTAAATTTACAAATATTAAGCCATCGCCTGCTGTTGGTTTAGACAGAGATTCGCCTGGTACGTTTTTACGCCAAACTTCTTCACCAGTTTCGCGATCAAGAGCAATAATAAAGCCGTGTTCAGAACCAATATAAATTTTACCATAGGCTTGCAAAATACCACCTGATAATTTTGCATTACCGTTGTCAGCCCAAGGCCAAAACGATAAATCTTGGCGTACATCGGTTTCCCATTTTGTATCGCCATTATCAAGCGAAAGCGCTTCTACTTGGCCTTCGCGGCTAGCAACATACACAGTATCTTTGTAAACTGCGGGTGTTAAACGAGAAAAATAATGCTCTACGCCATCACCTACAGATTCTTGCCAAACAACGTCAGTTTCAAATTGGTTTACAATTTCAGGAAGTACTAGTTCATCTTCATCATCACTTGATGAACAACCCATCAATGTTGCCATACATAGGGCAAGGGCTGCTGTTGTAAATTTTTTCATGCCTAAAACCTTATGCCGCTGGGCTAGTTACTGCTAGGTCATCTAACTTAATTTGTAATAGTGGGTTACTTGTTAATCCACCCGCATCTATTGCTGCTTGGTATGCAGTACGTGCTTGATCTTTATTACCTTGCTCAGTGTAAATATCGCCTTTAAGCTCGGCCACGTTTGCATTGAACGCTTCAGGTAATGGTGCATTTAATGTTGTTAATGCATCGTCATATTTAGTTTGCGCAATTTGAACACGTGCTAAACGTGTAATCGCAATTGCTTTTAATTCTGTATTTGGCGTATTAGACACAACCCAGCTTAGCTTTTCGCTTGCTACGTCTAGTTTTTTCGCTTCTACTGCGTCTTTTGCAGCAACGAATGCAGCAAGTGTTGCGTAGTTTGTGTCTTTATTTTCGCTAATAAACGCATCAGCTGAAGATAATACATCGTCGCTTTCAACAAGCGCTGTATATGAATCTGATGCTTTTTCAGCGGTAGTAATTTGGTTTTGGTTATATGCTTTCCAGCCATATAAGCCACCTAGGCCAACAAGTATACCTAGCGCAAGTGAAATGCCGTTTTCACGGAAAAAGCGTTTAATGGCTTCTGCTTGTTGTTCTTCTGTTGAATAAATATCCATTCTTACCTCTAATGTTCGCTTAGCCGTTAATAAGCTCAGCTAATAGCGCTTTAGCTTGTTCTAATTCTAATGTGACTTGTTCTTTACGCTCGCGTAAATACTTGATGGTCACAACGCCTTTTTCTAATTCATCTTCACCAATAATCACTGCAACAAGTGCATCGCTTTTATCAGCACGTTTTAATTGTTTTTTAAAGTTGCCGCCGCCCGCATGTACCATAACGCGTAAACCCGGTACGTCTTTACGTAGCTGCGCTGCAATTGCAGGAGCTTGAATGCTTGCTTTGTCGCCCATTGCTGCTAAATATACATCAGCATTACGACGAATGTCACCTACACACTCAAGTGCTTGTAGTAATAATACTAAGCGCTCTAGACCCATTGCAAAACCAACTGCTGGCGTTGCTTTGCCGCCAAGTTGTTCAACTAAGCCATCGTAACGTCCGCCAGCACATACAGTGCCTTGTGCACCTAAACTGTCGGTTACCCATTCAAATACAGTGCGGTTGTAGTAGTCTAAACCACGTACTAACTTTTCATTAACCGTATATGAGACGCCAGCAGCGTCTAAACGTTCACATAAATTTGCAAAATGTTCTTTTGATTCAGCATCTAAGTTTTCAGACAATTTAGGTGCATCAGTTAAAATTGCTTGTACGTCTGGGTTTTTGCTATCAAGTACGCGTAATGGGTTTGAATACATACGACGTTTTGAGTCTTCATCAAGCACATCAATGTGTTGCTCAAGGTAGGCTACTAACGCATCACGGTAATCTGCACGCGCTTCGTTAGACCCTAAAGAATTTAGCTCCAAACGAACGTGTTCAGTAATACCAAAAGCTTCCCATAGTTGCGCTGTTAATAAAATAACTTCTGCGTCTATATCTGCTGTAGCAATACCAAATGTTTCTAAACCAAATTGGTGAAACTGACGGTAACGACCTTTTTGCGGACGCTCGTGACGAAACATTGGACCCATGTACCAAAGGCGTTGTTCTTGATTATATAGTAAGCCATTTTGGTTGCCAGCACGTACGCATACTGCGGTGCCTTCTGGGCGAAGTGTTAATAAGTCACCATTGCGATCGGCAAAGGTGTACATTTCTTTTTCTACTATATCGGTAACTTCACCAATAGAGCGTTTAAATAAGTCGGTTGATTCTACAATAGGAAAACGAATTTCTTGATAACCGAACGATGCTACTGTCTCGCGTAAAATGTTTTCTACTTTCTGCCAAACTTGTGTATCGCCCGGCAGACAATCGTTCATACCGCGAACTGCCTGAATTTGTTTTGCCACTGATAAATCCTAAATGCTGTTTTTTTTTGTGTAATGAAAAATGCTTACACAACAAGAATGCTAAAAATTGACCCGCTATTATAGCGTTCTGATTATAAAGGTAAACGCCAAACACCGCTGTTTGGCGCTTTATGCGGTATTTATTCGACTATTTTTATGTCAATCGGTGTTTGGCTCTGCTTTTTCTCTATAAAGTCGCGTACATAACCCTCGAGTTGTTCAACAATATTGTTGTTATCGATACGCGCTTTTTGGCGTTCGCCATTAATATATAAGCCAGAACGACGATTTGCACCGGCAAGTCCTATATCACTAACTAGTGCTTCACCTGGGCCATTAACAACACAGCCAATTACCGAAACCGATACCGGTTCAATAATATCCTCTAAACGCTCTTCAAGTTGGTTCATGGTGCTTACTACATCAAACTCTTGACGTGAGCAGCTAGGGCAAGCAATAAAGTTAATACCGCGAGCCCGAATGCGTAGCGATTTTAAAATATCAAAGCCGACTTTAATTTCTTGAACAGGATCGGCAGCAAGCGACACTCGCAGTGTATCGCCAATACCTTCGGCAAGTAGCATACCTAAACCTACTGCTGATTTAACAGAACCTGAGCGCATGCCGCCCGCTTCGGTAATACCTAAGTGCAGTGGTTGGTCTATTTCTTTAGCTAGTAAGCGATACGCACCTACCGCTAAAAATACGTCTGATGCTTTTACCGATATTTTAAATTGGTCAAAATCAAGGCGGCGCAATATATCTACATGGCGCATAGCTGATTCTAATAAGGCTTCTGGTGTTGGTTCGCCGTATTTTTCTTGCAAGTCGCGCTCTAGTGAACCGCCATTTACACCAATACGAATAGGAATGTTATGCTCGCGAGCCGAATCGACCACAGCTCTTATACGCTCTTCGCTACCTATATTACCTGGGTTTATGCGCAGACAATCTACGCCGTACTTTGCCACTTTTAAGGCTATACGGTAATCAAAGTGAATATCGGCTACTAGCGGAATACTCACTTGTTCTTTAATACTTTTAAACGCTTCAGCTGCGTCCATAGTCGGTACTGATACACGCACTATGTCGGCACCTGCATCTTGTATTGCCTGAATTTGTGCAACGGTTGCATCAACATCCATGGTGTCGGTATTGGTCATTGATTGCACAGCAATAGGGGCGCCGTCACCAATAGGGACGTTACCTACATTGATACGGGTGGATTTTCTGCGTTTAATTGGGGATTCTGAAAACATAGCGACTACTCTGCTAGTGGTAATGTAAATTTGGCTAAACGGTTTTTAGGAAATGCAGAAACATCTACAGGTTCGCCGTTTAAAGTAATGTCTACAGCGTCATGCTTACCAAGCACAACTGAAAAAGGAGGCGTTCCGCTTATGGTCATAATGTAGCCTGCTTTTTTAACGCCGAATGCTATTTTTTCGCCTTCGCCATCGTAAATTTCAACCCAACTTTCGCCGTTAAAGTTCATAACAATTGTACTGCTAGCATCTTCTTGGCTTGCGTTGTTAGATGTAATAGGAGCCGTTTCTGTAACGGCTTCTGAGCTTGTTGATGTTTCAAGCGTATCTTTTGATTCTAATAGTGATTCGTCGTTAATTTCGGCTTGTTGCTGTTGCTGTAAAATACTGGGTTGAGCTGCTTGTCGTTCACTCATTATTGAGTTGGCAACGTTTATTTTACTGGTTTGCTCTTCAATGGGGGTGGCGTTTTGCCAAAACCATAAAGCAGATGAGCCAATAACAATCGCTAAAATTAAATAACTAAAAAACATTAAACGGCTGTCGCTTGCTTCTTTTTCTGTTCGGCGCGAAAAGCTTTGCATATTAGCGGGCTTGGTCGGCTCTGGTGGGGCCGGCATCATTGCTAATATAGGTGCGCTATCGACTTTTAATTCACGGCAATAATTTTTTATATAGCCTTTAACAAAAGTGATAGGGCCTAGTAACGCAAATTCATCATTTTCAAGGCGTTTAATTTGAAGTTCAGACAGCTTTAACGGTGCAGCGATAGTTGCGATGCTAACGTTTGCTTGCTCTCTATGATTTTTTAGTATTTGGCCTACAGTTGGCTGTTCGCTCTGTGTTTGCGTATTTTCTTCATTCATAATGTGTATGAGTCTGGATCCACTAGTAAAAGTCTGTGCCCTGGTTTTAATGATATATCAGGACTTAATTTATTCCATCGCATTAATTCATCAATTAATACATGCCGCTGGGTAGCTATATCGTAAAGGGAATCACCAGCTTTAATTTCGTAATAAATATTAGGATCGTTTAGGTATATTTTACTTCCATTCATTACCCGATCCGACTCTTTTAAACCATTCCATTGCAGGAGTTTTTGTAGTTTAACATTGTATCGCACCGAAATGCTAAATAGGTTTTCGCCAACAGCAATTACATGAAATGGCACGCGTAAAGGCGATACTTTAGGATTAAGCATTGGAAGCTCAGTTTTTTGCACTGCTTCGTAGCTTTTAAATTCAATATCAGCATTATTTTGATAGTTGCTGTTTTCAAAAACGGTTGTATTTTTAGTCGCTTCGTAGAATACCACGTCACTACTGTTTTTTTGATTCGTAACTGCAGGTGCAGCATTACTGTAGTTACTAGTTTGCTGCGAATTAAACTGGCCTGTTTTAGGTGCGCCAAACGAGATTATTGTTACCTCGTCATCGGCTTTAGCCGGTTGTTTTGTCGCTATAACTTCTTTTTGAGGTTCTAAAACGGGTTGCGCTTTTTCAGGCGCTGCTACTATAGAATCTGCAGAGTCGTGCTCAGTAGTAAGTGCAAGCATAACAGCCGATGTATCGGTAGGGTTGCTTGGCGCGACGACTTTAGGAGATTCTTCTTTTTGGGTCGTTACTTGTTTTGCTATTACGGTTGCTTCGTCGGCTTGCGTAATGAGCGTATTTGGCAATGCTTGAGCTTGCTCTTCTCTTGCTATAACTGGATTTACATCTTGGTTATTTGCTGTTGCGAGCTTTTTATCTGTTTTTTGTTCGTTGTTTGTTACCAAGCTTGTTGAACCGTCCTGTGGCGAACGTTTCTTTCTAATAACTTTTATTTTTGGTTTTGAACTAACGTGTGCGCCGCTTGCGTCATTTTTTAGTTCTTTTAACTGCGCTTTACGGTATTTTTCTCGCAGTATTTCAAACTCATTAAAGCGTGTTCTTTTCTCTTTTAACGCATAGGCTTCGTTGCTGGTAGAGTAAGTTTGCAAAATAGTGTTGGAAATTTTTTCAGCTTCTTCAATTCTGCCCATTCGGTTTTTTACAAGGTAGCTAAGCATTAATGCGCGAGAAGATACTCGGCCCGAACTTTCATAGCGTTTTAAAAGTTCACTGGCTTTGTACAAGTCACTTTTAGCGTAATACAGTGCGGCTAAGCTAATTAATGTAGATGTTCGCTGAGAGCTGTGATTAAGTGCCTGTTGAAAGTAGCTTTCTGCATTTTCAAAATCATCAAATTCAATAGCACACAGGGCTAAATTTTCGTAGCTTTCGGCAACGCGAATATAACTTGGTACTTCAATGGCTTTTAAAAATTGATCAGTTGCACGATCGTATTCATCAATACCACATAAAAACACACCGTAGTTATTGAGGGTGTTAGGATCGTCTGGCTTGATTTCAAGTGCTTTTTGGTAGGCTTTATCAGCTAGCGGGTTTTCGCCCACTTGTTGGTAGTAATAAGCAAGAGAGTAATGTACTTCAGGTAGGTCAGGAGCAAATGCTGCTGCACGTTCTAAATTGTATTTGGCTTGAGAATTATTACCCGTTTTTAAATACTGTAGGGCTAAAGCAATTCGTGTTCGTGCTGCGCCAGTATTATTAACTTTATTTTCGACGACGGGTTTATTACTGCCGTTATAACTACTTTCACTCACACAGCCACTTAGGGCAAGTGTTGATAGTGTTATAGCAAGTATAGATCGCATTACCTTATCTCTTTATTTTTAGTCCATGTCGCTTATCTTACCTAAAAGCTTTACTCTTGCATCATTTATTTAAAAATAAACAACTTAACAGCCTTATATGGTTTATTCATATAAGGCTGTTACAGATTATGCTTGGTGGATATTAACGGCAATCGCGTTATCGTCGCGGATTTTCTTTTTAGCTAAACGTTTAGTACGGTCAACTACGTCACCGACTAACTGACCGCAAGCTGCGTCAATATCATCGCCGCGAGTACGGCGCACAATACAGGTTACACCTGCAGCTTGTAGTACTTTTGAAAAGCGGTCGATACGGCTATTACTTGAGCGTGTGTACTCGTTACCCGGGAACGGGTTAAACGGAATAAGGTTTACCTTAGACGGTGTGCCTTTTAACGTTTGTACTAATGCATGCGCTTGGTCAGTGCTGTCGTTAATGCCATTAAGCATAACGTATTCAACAGTCACGTCTTTATTAGCCTTTGAACCGTCGATATAACGACGACACGCCGCTAAAAACTCTTCAATAGGGTACTTTTTATTAACAGGTACTAAAATATCACGCAGTGCGTTATCTGGTGCGTGAAGTGAAATAGCAAGTGCTACGTCAATTTTTTCTTTTAGTAAATCAAGAGCAGGTACAACGCCTGAAGTACTTAATGTTACGCGGCGCTTAGATAAACCAAAGCCCCAATCGTCCATCATTAGTTCCATTGCTGGCACTACGTTTTTAAGATTAAGTAAAGGCTCGCCCATACCCATCATTACAACATTAGTCACTGGGCGCTTTTCGCTATGACCATCAAGGCCTATATCTTTAGCTACACGCCAAACTTGGCCAATAATTTCAGATACTTTTAAGTTACGGTTAAAGCCTTGTTGAGCAGTAGAACAAAAAGTACATTCAAGCGCACAACCCACTTGTGATGATACACATAACGTAGCGCGCTCTTTTTCAGGGATCCAAACGGCTTCTACTTCTTGGCCGCCTTCCAAAATAAGTGCGTACTTAATAGTACCGTCGCTTGCTTGTTGGCGAACTGTTATTTCTGGCGCTACAATTTCGCACTCAGCTTTAAGCTTTTCTTTAAGCTTTTTATTTACGTTAGTCATTTCGTCGAAGTTATCTACGCCAAAATGATAAATCCATTTCATCACCTGGTCACTACGAAACGGCTTTTCACCGAACGATGCAAATAGCTCGCGCATTGCATCTCGGTTTAAATCTAATAAGTTAATCTTTTTTTGCTCGGTCATGAAACAACCTCAATCGGTGACGGTGGAGATAAAAATTTACGAGGACGAATTGTACACAATTCACTCACTTTAATCATTAAGTAAAATATCAAAAAATGCACTTATGGATACTTTGCGTAATGACTAAAAAAGGGCCCGAAAGCCCTTTTCATTTTGTTAACGAATTCGAATTAACGAGTACGTGAACAAAGCTCTTCGTCAGCGAAGAAGTACGCGATTTCGCGAGCAGCAGATTCAACAGCATCAGAACCGTGAACAGCGTTTTCGTCGATGCTATCAGCGTAGTCTGCACGTAAAGTGCCAGCTAGTGCTTCAGCAGGGTTAGTAGCACCCATGATTTCACGGTTTTTAAGAACAGCGTTTTCGCCTTCAAGAACTGTAACCATTACTGGACCAGATGTCATGAAAGATACTAAAGCGCCAAAGAAAGGACGTTCGCTATGTTCTGCGTAGAAACCTTCAGCTTTCTCTTGTGAAAGGTGAACCATTTTAGCTGCAACGATTTTAAGGCCAGCAGTTTCGAAACGGTTGTAGATAGCGCCAATGTGGTTTTTAGCAACTGCATCAGGTTTTACGATTGAGAAAGTACGCTCTAAAGCCATCTTTATGCTCCAATAATTTTAAGTAAAAGTGTGAATATTAACGGGCGCGAATTATACGCGTTTTAAGTGAAAAATCCTAATTTTATTAAAAACCAGTTTGATTGCTGTTTTATGATCTCGATCAAAAGCAAATTGCTAATCGAACTTATACTGCCGCGCTTATAAATTAATTAATCATACAACTGGCTTAAGCCCAGTTCGATGTATGGAGCGCACATGTTACCAACTACCTCTTCAACGCCTTTTATTCCTGAATTACTATGCCCCGCAGGCAGTTTAAAAAACATGCGCTACGCTTTTGCTTATGGCGCAGATGCGGTTTATGCAGGGCAGCCTCGCTATAGTTTGCGTGTGCGCAATAACGAGTTTGACCTAGATACTCTGCAAGTAGGAATTAGTGAAGCGCATGCGCAAAATAAAAAGTTTTATGTGGTGTCTAATATTGCACCGCACAACGCTAAAGTTAAATCGTATTTACGTGATATAGAACCGGTTATAGCTATGGGGCCCGATGCGCTAATTATGTCAGACCCTGGTTTAATTATGCTTGTTCGTGAAAAATGGCCTGCTATGCCTATTCACTTGTCGGTGCAAGCAAATGCGGTAAATTACGCGAGTGTACAATTTTGGGCAAAGCAGGGGATTGAACGTGTTATTTTATCACGGGAGCTGTCGCTCGAAGAAATAACTGAAATTCGTGCTTTGTGCCCTAATACTGAGCTTGAAGTATTTGTACATGGTGCGCTTTGTATGGCGTATTCGGGGCGTTGTTTACTCTCTGGTTATATAAATAAGCGCGACCCAAACCAAGGTACATGCACTAATGCATGTCGTTGGGATTACGATGTAAAACCTGGTGTTGAGAACGAAACCGGCGAAATGGTACATAAAATTGATCCCAAACAGGTTATTCCTACACTGGGCGAAGGTGCGCCGAGTAACGATGTATTTATGTTAGAGGAACAAGGTCGCCCTGGAGAGTATATGCCTGCATTTGAGGATGAGCACGGCACGTATATTATGAACTCAAAAGATTTACGCGCTGTGCAATACGTAGAGCAGTTAATAAAAATGGGTGTACATAGTTTAAAAATAGAAGGGCGTACTAAGTCATTTTATTATGTAGCGCGCACAGCACAAGTTTATCGTAAAGCAATAGACGACGCGGCTTCGGGTAAACCATTTGATACTAACTTATTTAAAACACTCGAAAATCTAGCACATCGGGGCTATACCGAAGGCTTTTTAAAACGCCATGCCCATCAAGATTATCAAAACTATGAGTACGGTCATTCTGTATCAACTAAACAGCAATTTGTGGGAGAAGTACTTGGGCGCTGCGAAAGTGGATTAGTTGAAATAGACGTTAAAAATAAATTTTGTACTGGTCACTCTTTAGAGCTTATGACACCACAAGGTAACATTACTTTTAGGCTTGAATATATGGAAAACAAAAAGGGTGAAATTATTAGCGATGCTAAGGGCTCTGGTCACATTGTAAAAATCGCACTAGATGAGGGGATTAACTTAGAACACGCTATTTTAATGCGTAACCTTGATGAGCACCAAGATACACGTAATCCATTTAAACAAGCTGTTTAGCTACAGCTGAATATAGTTTTTTCAAAAAACTCGGGGTTATAAAAACCCCGAGTTTGCGAATTTATTTAAAATAATATTAATTATTTTTCAAGTTTCTTTAGCTTATCTCTTCGCTCTTTACGTTTTTGTTTTAATGTTTTGCTTGCATGCTTTTTAGGTTTTTCTTTACTCATTAAAAATAACTCCAATTAAATATATAAAATTAATAAATAAAAATTGAAATAATTTACTCTATATTTCCTCCTTAATATTAATGGCTATTATTTCCCAAAGGTGGGATTCCCCAGCTTCTTTATATTCAATAATATGATTTATTTTATGCCCTAAAAGAGCGACCCCAAGAGGAGAGTGAAATGATACGTCACTAATAAAGTGCCTTCGTTGGCTTGGAGGCACTAAAGTTATGCGGCGCTTAAAACCGGTGGTTATATTTTTAATGACCACCGTGCTATTAATTTGTACATGTGGATTGAATTTTGACCAAGGCCGCTGTGAATACTCGACTTCTTGTAGTAAATACGCAAGCTTCAGCGGTTGTAATAGTACCGCTGCGTCTGTGAAGTCATTTTTAGACAGGAAAGATTTTTTACGCTCGAACAGAAAAGAAAGCACGGACTAATCCCCACAAAAACTAAATCGAATTTAAATATATTAAGGTACAGTGTAACTGCCGAGTGTAAGGGTTACACTCGGCTTAAATTCCGAAGGTGGTATTTGTTTTTAGCAGGTATGTGATTAAAGTAAACATATTGTCCTCTTTGTTTAAATCAATCATATTGAGTTTAAAAATAAAGTCAATTGAGTTTTAGGTTAAAAATATATTGTCGATATAATGACAGTTTAAAACTGTTTTTTATGTTTTTATAAATTCGTTATTTTTCACTGAAGTGTTGTTATTTCTGTGTGTTAGTTGCTCACTATGTGATTGAAGTTAATCGACTAAATTGTTAAGTGCTATTTATGAGATCTATAGTGCCACTTATGCATGTTTATAATATTTATAGATTAAATATACTGGTGTTGTTGTTTATTAAAGTGTAATTGTGTGGCTAGTATTTTATTATGTGAAGCCTAAGCTGCTTATTTTATAGAGTAGAAGCTAGGTATCGGGTAACGCTCTTGTAGTGGCTACGTGTTTTACAGCTGAACCTTTATGTAATAGTTACTCCATTCAACAATGTTAAATAACCACTTTTTATTCGGGTTTATCAAAGTAAATTATAAAGGGTCTCATTTATATGTGGATAATTTTTGCATTACTCGCCACTGTTTTTTTTGGTGCGCGAGGAATAATGTACCAATGGACGTCGCAAAAAAAGATTAATCGTAATCTATTATTATTCGGTGTTTTTTTTGTAGGGTTCATAATTAGCGCGCTAGGTACTGTAATATTTGAACACACATGGTACGGCTGGGCTGACATTACTGTTGGACTCGCTTTAGGTTTTGGATCTTTTGCGGCTAATGGGTTTTTGCACAAAGGGTTTTCGGTTGGGAAAGCGTCTTTAATTAGCATCCTGTCGGGGTTAACGCCTTTATTTGTGCTTTTATTTGCCTTTTTATTATGGCAAGAAACCTTAACTGTTATTCAATTAATCGGCTTTTTTATTATTTTTGGCGGTCTTTATATTATTCGCTATTCCAGCGATATCTCATTAAGTAATTTACAAGGTGCGCAATGGGGATTACTCGCGGCACTGTCCTTTGCGTTTAATGATTTAATGGGTAAGCAATCAACGCTTCTTGAGGCGGATACGTTTGCAACTTTAACGTCTATGTTTGGTTTTGGTAGCTTTCTTTTTGCCGTTAGTTGGTTAGTAAAGCGTAAAAAAATGCTAGCAGAGCAAGGCTCTTCTCAAGCGTATTGGTCTGCCGGTAAAACATTTTCGTGCGGGTTACTTATTGGTTTAACAAATGTAGCTGGCATGGTTGCAATAATATCGGCTTTTGCTATTGGTAATACAGGGTTAGTTTCAGCGATTTCAGGTATGAATATTTTAATTATTTTGTTGTACTCACGCATCATTCTAAAAGAGTCTTTTACACGGCAAGAAGTTATAGGATTAACAACGGCATTTTTAGGTGTAATTGTACTAAGGCTTAGTTTTTAAAAGATGAATTAGCTTAATTACTTTGCTGTAAAAAGCATACACTGCTACCTATTAGTAAAGTGTTGCAGTGTATGCTCTATCAGTAAACGCACTCGATAAGGGATTTGTTTTCTGTCGCGATAAAGCATAGAAAATGGCTGTCCTTTGCTTTGCCAATCAGGAAGAATGCGTTTAAGCATCCCGGCTTTAATAAGTGGTAATGCTATATAATCAGGGATGTAGCTAATACCCACACCAGACTCAACTGCTTGTTTCATCATTTGAATTTCATCAACTTCCAATCGAACATGTGTGTTTGGATTAAAACTGTACTCTTCGCTCGTTTGCTGATTGTTTAATTGCCACGGAACCAACCCAACGCACGTAATTTTTGGGTGCTGCTCTAATTGTTTAGGATGAGTGATGGATTGATAATCATGGTCTGGGTGAGCACAAAGCACATTATGAGTAAGTCTAAGCTCTCTAATAACCCAATAATCAATGGCAGGGTTTCTTACTCTAAATGCTATATCAATCCCTTCTTTTTCAATATCAATAAGGTTATTTGAAAAGCGTAAATCTAGTTGAATATCGGGATACTGCAGTAAAAAATCACAAAAAATAGCACTTAAAAAATGTTTACCCATGTAAATGGGGGCACAGATCCTAATTTTCCCTTTAGGTTGGTCTTTTTCATCACAAAGTGCTTGCTCGATACACTCTACTTCCTCAAATAACTTGCGATAGCGGTCGTAATATAACTCGCCAGTATGCGTTAGCGTTACTCGATGGGCATCTCGATTGAGTAGCGTTAATTGAAGAGCTTGCTCTAATAGACGTATTCTGCGGCTTAAGGTTGATAGTGACATATCAAGATTTGCTGATGCTTTTTTAAAGCTACCTAGTTTTACTATGGTGCAAAAGTAACGTAAATCACCGAGAGAATAACTAGCTGCCATCAGAACTACTTTATTGTTTAGGATGTAGGCAATATTAACAGCGACGCTTTAAAATTTCATTAGAGATTAAAGGGGAGAGAACTGAAATTAGGCAATCAAATTTTATGTGATTTTAATTTAATAACTCTTAAATAAGGGGACTGGTAAATAACGTAACTCAATCTGTTCATCTAAATAAATTAAAAGTAGTTTTAAATCGTTCTTGTTAGAGCCGTCGAAATTGATTTAGAAATGTTAATTAGAAATAAAGTTGCCGCTGCCTTTTTAGAGGTATAAATAAAACGATACTTTTAAAAATTAAAACCTCGGCACAAGTAAAGCCCCCTGTGTCAGGATCTGACTCTTATACACAAATAAATTAGGCTCCAATTGAACTTTATTTATATCAGTCGATCAGATCAGTTATAACGAAAAAACCGATCGAGTTTAATTATTATGCTGATAAAAGATACTGAAAAATGGGCTAATCATTTGTTTAAACATGCTGAATTAGGTGATGAACGACGCACTAAACGCCTGGTAAAAATAAGTCATCAAATGGCAAGCAACACAGGAAGTTCTATTGTGAAAGCATCTGGCTCACAAGCCTCTATTGAAGGCGCATATCGCTTTCTTCGCAATGATAAAGTTGACGCAGATAACATCGCTACCGCCGGTTTGAATTCACTGTTACCTACAATAACGCTGTCAAACACAATCCTTGCGCTAGAAGATACATCAACATTGTGTTACCGACACAATGTGACTAAAGAGCTCGGACATACTGGCGCATATAAACAAAGCTCTTCTAAAGGGATGTTGGCTCACACCGTCCTTATGGTCGATGCAGAAACAGAGCGTACTATTGGCTTGGGTGCACAACATCGTTGGTGCAGAAAAGATGAAAACTTTGGTACCGCTAACGACAGAAAACGCCGCAAGTACGAAACGAAAGAAAGTTATAAATGGCAACGCTCGTCGGAAGAAATGAGTACCCGATTTGCAGATGTCATGGACAATATCATAAGCGTTTGTGATCGAGAATCTGATATGTTTGAGTATATTGATTATAAAACAATAAATAATCAACGATTTGTAGTGAGGGCCAAGCATGAGCGGGTCGTTAATGCAGACGGCGATAAACTAAGTCCCTACATTGAAAATCAATCTAGTGAAGCTTCATATTCGGTTAAGATACAGCAAAAAGGAGGCCGAAAAGCACGTATTGCGAAAGTAGCTGTACGTTATGCTTGCATTACTATTTATCCGCCTAAAAAACACAAGAAACTTGGTGGTATGAATTTAACAGTAATAAGTTGCAACGAGATTGATCCACCAAGTGGAACAAGTCCTTTGTCGTGGAAATTGTATACAGGCGAACCGATAAATAGTGCTTCTGATGCACTAAAGATAGTTAGATTTTATGAACTAAGATGGCGAGTTGAAGAGTTCCATAAAGCGTGGAAGTCAGCGGGCACTCAAGTTGAGTCGTTTCGCATGCAAACGCGAAATAATCTAGAAAAGATCATTGTAATAACAGCATTTATTGCGGTGAGACTTCTCCAGTTACGCGAGCTTGTTGTCGATAAAGATAATGCAAAATCAATTAGTTGCGACAATTTTTTCAATCTTCTTGAATGGAAACTGTTGTGGTCAAAGACTGAAACTAAAAAAGCACCTAACACAACACCTTCATTACATTGGGCTTATTATGCACTTGCCAAATTAGGCGGGTGGCACAACAGCAAGCAAACAGGTGTTGTTGGTTGGGAAGCTTTATGGAAAGGTTGGTTTTCACTGAGCAAACTGCTAGAAGGCGCTCGATTCATGCAAGCGCAACAACAGGAGATGTGATCAAGAAAGTAAGCAGCGAGGCTTTATAAATAGCTCAATACTATTAAGCTTAATACAATTAACGACCCGTTAAATGCTTACTCATGGCGTACGTGTTATCAAGCTGTTGCTCTATTAAATTAATCGTTTTTTTATTTACGTCTAATGCTTTAGCTGTGTCTTTAAAGTTTAAAATAATCTCTGCTATTTCAGATATTATAACTTGTACTTGTTTCCAGTTAGCATAACCGGCCGCAGAGGCCAGCTTTTGAATCGCTTTTAGTGGCGGGTTTTTTCCAAATCCAGCAAACGAAGTAGCATGCTCGTTAAAAGGATGAGGACTAAAGGTTACATCATAAAAAGGGGCTAAATCCCACTCACCAGAATCTTCTTGTAAAAAAGCCCAGTTTTTACTGTGGTCATCTTGATTACAGCTAAATAAATTAAACATAGCCCGACGAAATTGTAATTGCCCTGCAGCAGGTGATTTGCATAAAACACGGCTCGCTTTAATTAAATCCTCATAATCTAATGTAGGTGTGCGAAAATCAGCATCTAGCAAGCCGCATGCACTGTGCATATGTTTGCAGCCCATTTTATCACCCATTAATTTAAACCTATCGAATCGTTTTAAGGCAAGCCATTGCTTTGCACCGGTCCCTTCTGGGGCGGGTACCAGTAATCTTTGAGGAGGGTTTAATCCCGCTTGTTCAGCTAAATCCAAATACACAGCTTCACATAACCCTTCCTCATGTCCTAAAGCGAGGTTTTTGGATGTGAATTTGATTAACCAAGCATCATCACCTGTTTTAGGTTTTGTTCTACATTCTTGTATATTATTGTCAGGAAAATAAATTTGGGCTTTAGGGCGTGCACCGCCGGAGCTACCAGCAGCCACTAACGCAGAAAGTACTTCTTCTGTTTGTCCGTCAAATATTGCTTGGGCTTGTTGACCCAATGTAGCAAGACCAGCTTCATCGTTATTTGTGCCATCATAATGAGTTTCAGGTGTAAACGATAATGCTCCCATAGCCGAATGGCCAACAAAAGATAAGCGGTCCATTGCGGTAACAAAGTTAGGCATTATATTATTTTGTCTGAATACACGGTCCTGTAGTAGTAGCCCCCACCCATCAGGTAAACAATCAGAAAAGACCCCATGCAATCCATTATGTGGGCTTTTGGGTGCTAACTGAACATCTCTATTGAAGGCGAGTGAGAATGGCGAAAGATTACCATATGTGTCTAAATAGCTTTGAGCGAATTGAAAGTAAACACCTTGTCTATTTTGAGCAAGTACACCCACCATTAACTCTGTTGAGTCTGACAGTGTACGTTTTACTTCTAGCTTTTCTATGGGTTTAAAGGCCATTGTTTAATACCTGAGCAATAGACGTTGGCGCATTATTACCTTGAGTTGGCGCTTTTGTTAATTCATATAAACGAGTCAAATCGTCGAGAGATTGCCATAAAAGCAATAGCTGCCTAAACGAAATAAGCCCTGTAACCTCAAACTTTTTTATTGTAGAAGCAGGTACTGTGCTTTTTTTAGCTAACGCCTCGCGTGACATTTTTGCTTTTTTGCGACGTTCTTTTAGGTGCTCAGCAAAAGCTAGCTGCACATCACCTTCGCTTAATAATAAATAATTAATAATAGAGCCTCCAAAAAGACACTTGTGTATCCAAAGTCTATTTTAAATAGGGTTAATGGGTGCTATAGTGTCTATTTTGTTGCGAGTAAAGCGTTTGAGATGTGTTAATGCCAAGCAAAGTAGATACTGGCTAATCTCATTCAGGCTCCCTATACAATAGAGTGTAAATCAAATTAAAA
Organism: Pseudoalteromonas sp. APC 3691; assembly: GCF_030408135.1. NCBI lineage: Bacteria > Pseudomonadati > Pseudomonadota > Gammaproteobacteria > Alteromonadales > Pseudoalteromonadaceae > Pseudoalteromonas > Pseudoalteromonas sp. APC 3691. The sequence continues at coordinate 78,210 of NZ_JASDCB010000012.1, forward strand.
GCGTAAAAAATTAAAACGCATTTTAGTGTTTTTTACTTTTCATAATAAAGTGCCTTTTAGGGATCATTAAGCTGCATTTAATGCCTTAAAGTGACTTATAGGTCACTTTAAATGGCGACGGTTATACCCAAAAGTTTTATATTTTTTTTACTTAATTTACTTTCTTAGCTTGTGTATTTGTCTTAAAAGCAAAGCGCCCAATTCCTGCGCGCTTTTTTAGTGTCGTCATTTTTATAATGCCAAAAATCATATTATAATATCTTAAAGTCTGTTGCAGTAAATGTAGGCTTAAATTAGGCTCTTGCTATGAACTCTTATGATGATATTTTTGAAACGGTATTAGCGTTAAATGAGCCTAATAGCAACGTAGCTGATAGTGATTATAACCTCAACTTAAAAGAGGTTAATTCGGCTCACTACCTCAGTATTTCAACTAATGAAAAGCGAGTTCTATTAGAAAAGCTTGGCATTTTGATTTAGTAAAATCAGACAATAAAATCGCATTGTTAAAACATGATACCCAAAATGTTCATTTAATCGCTGTAACAAATACCAAAATAACTAAAAAGTCAGGCTTAAAAGTTACAAAATGTATTATGACGCGCTTTGATTCGGTATATACCCCTAGAGATGTAGCTGATCATGTAATGTCAAACACATACTCGCGAGCACGGAGGTGTTAATTACAGATCTCCATAAAGGAGGTAGCGATGGGCGTTTTTGGAGCTCAAGAATTAGCACCGCATTCAAATTAGGATGCTTTGTGTACTTTTTAGATTATGAAAAAAAAGAAATTTTGCATGCTACTGACCCAAAACATTTCAATGCTTATATTCACTCAATGGAAATTAAATACTCAGACCCCCAGAAACTTAGGGTAATTATAGCTGATAGGTTAATTGATAATATTGAAAGTGACGCATTCTATGCTAAATTGCGTTATTACTTTTAAATTATTATGCACTTACAGATTTTTAAGCATCTATGTGGGTCTTTTCCTCTAACTTTGCTGGTCGACATGCAAATTAGTTAAATAAACTCTAATCTAGTTTAATACGAAAATGAGGCTAACTTGCTAAGTTAGTTAGCGGAGCAATTTTACAGGTAGCAATTATGGAAAGCCTTTTAGTCAATTTAAGAAAATACCGCCCTAGAGAAAATAATGATCCACTAGAAAACTTTTTAACAGAAGCGTTTGCTTGGCTGTTAAGAAGTAACCGAGAAGTTTTACAAGCAGTACTGGAGTGTATAAATAACAAACTGCAACCACCAATTAATGTGCCCGATGGTGATGTTTTTATTTCAACGCAGGAAAATTTTAATAATAAATTCCCTGATCTAGTCATTAGTTGGCATGATTGCACGCTTGTATTTGAGCACAAGGTTAATTCTCCATTGCATTTAAATCAACTTCAAAACTATCGAGAATATGCACTCAAAACTTATGACAACCACAAAATAATATTAATAACCGCTACTTCTTTTCAGCACGCTCAAAAGCCTGATGCCGCATTATGTTGGGAGGAAATTTATAAATGCTTAATAGTTTTGGCTGATAAAATAAATGATGAGCACGCGAGTTGGGCAATCGAAGATTTCTTATCATTACTAAAATCAGAGGGATTAGGGCCAAAAACGCCAATGAATCGCTTCTCAATTGCTAATTATTTAGAGGCCGTGAAGTTTAGTGAACAAGTTGACTCTATCTTCAAAGAGGCTCAAAAACTAGTATGGCCGCTACAAAGCATAGGAATGGAGCCTGTATTTAAGCGCCAAGGAACTGAGTCAAGAGTTGGGCTAGAATTTTGCCCTACGATTAAAGATAAAGGCAGGCAATGGCTTCCTGGAATATTTTGTGGTGTGTTACTCGATGGTGCGGATCACGGGGTTAAAAACTTTACAAACAATGAACTAAAATTATGTTTAGTTTTTGACTTTAATCGAACAGGCCAAGAAACGATTAAACATTCAGAGAATTATAAAAAATTTAAAGAGGGACTTAAATCGTTTGTTAATGATTGGGAGTATATAGATACGGCTGTAGAGCCAAACGCAAAACACAATAAATGGCACCCAATTATTATTTTAAAGCCAATGCTCCCTCTGTTTGAGAGTACCAATACTCACCAAGAACAAGTAAATATAGTGCTTGGGGTGTTTAGCGAATTACAGAAAAACCTTATTGAGAGACCCGAATTTATAAAATTAGTAGAAGAGCTTACAGTGACAAAATCAAGTGTTACTAAGTAGGATTTAACAACCCCATTTTGCAACATGTAAAGTTAGCAAAAGGTAAAGAAGCAGGTTATTCATTAAGCTAAAATAACCTAGCTTTCTAAATAAATGACATGCGGGAAATTTTATTACTAAAAGCCGAAGATCTTCCTCTTCTTTATTATAATACCCATATTATTTCCCTTAATAATAGCTAAAATCGACATCAGAGATGTACTAAAGTACTAGGGCGTGTTGATCTTTGTGGTATGAAAAACAAACAGCATGAAGATAAGGTATAATTGAATTCGCCAGAAAACTTTACACCGAACCTACATGCCAAGATTAATGTTAACAGACGGGACATGGAATGTCTTATCAAAAGTAATGTACTTAAGTGGTCGAATTTATAATAAGCCCGACCATAGAAAAACGCTCGAAGGCATACTGTATAAGATGCGCA
>NZ_JASDCB010000120.1:0-5010 GCF_030408135.1 Pseudoalteromonas sp. APC 3691
GCTTGCTCAATCGGCGTTTAGAAAATAAGCCGAAGGGATAGAAGAATACAGGAGCCGTATACGAGGCCCGTACGTACGGTTCTGTGAGAGGGATGAGGCAAAAGCCTCACCCTACTCGATGTTTTACGCCTAAAAATCCTATCTAATTAATTCTTTTTTGCGCTATACCAATTGTATTATTCATTCGTCATTTCGAGGTGGTTTGGGTACATCGCAGGTGATACCATCGAAGTGATATTATTCTTTTCATTTTATTACTAAGGAGTGCGTTATGTTTAAAGCATTAGCTATTGCAGGTTTTTCTTTATCAAGTTTAGTTATTTCTAATGTTGCTCAGGCCAATTGGCAGCTAGTGAATGATAAAAGCCAACTAAGCTTTGTTTCAATTAAAAAAGATTCGATTGCTGAAGCTCACCATTTTACTAACCTTGAAGGTATGCTTTCTGATAAAGGCGAGTTTAGCGTTAATGTTGATTTAACATCAGCCGAAACTCTAATTCCTATTCGTAATGAGCGTTTAACGACATTTTTATTCGAAGCGGCTAAATTTCCAAATGCTGTTTTAACTGCAAATTTAACTAAAGAACTGAGCAATATTAAAAAGCCTGGTCAATATGTATTGAAGGGTATTAAAGCTGAGCTTGATTTTCACGGTAATAAAAAGCCATTGGCAATTGATGTACTCGTTAACAGCACGCAAAGTGGTGATTTAACGGTATCATCATTAACACCTATTATTATTAATAGTGATGATTTTGGTGTAACTGAAGGCGTTAAAAAGCTGCAAGAGCTAGCGGGCTTACCTTCAATTGCGACAGCAGTGCCTGTTACATTTGCAATTACACTTAAAAAACAGTGATTTCTTTAAGTGAGCTTAGCAAGCAATTAAGCGAGCCAAGCAAACCTTTTGATAGTTGGCAGCCTAATCATTGTGGTGAACTGCCAATTGTCATTAATCATGAGGGGAAATGGTTTTACGATGGCAGCGAAATAACACGCCCAGCCATGGTGAAGCTGTTTGCTTCTGTTCTATGTAAAGAAGGTGAGCAATTTTATTTAAAAACACCTGTCGAAAAAATAACAATAACGGTTGATGATGCGCCGTTTATTATTGTTGATTGGCGTTTTGAAAATACAGTGCAAGGGCAGGTGTTGTGTTGTATTGATAATTTAGCTAGGCAGTGGTTGGTGAGCGCTCAGCAGCCTTTAGTTATAAAAGACTATAAAGGGTCAAAAGTGCCTTATCTAAAGCTACCTTATGGCTGTAGTGCGCGTGTTGCGCGAAGCGTATATTATCAGTGGGCTGAAAAAGCCGAGTCTGATAAGCTCGGCTATTTTATTAAATCTGCAGGAAAGCAGTTTTATTTATCGTAACGCCAGCGTTTAAGCCTCTGGGTTAGTTTCGTCTGTGATTGTTTCATCGGTAGGTGGTACAGCAATAACAGGACCTAAAAACCATTCATCTAGTTTTTTAGCTACTTCTGGTAAACCCGTGCCTTTTAATGATGAAAATGCATGAACTGTAATATCCCCATCAAGCGTGCTTAATTCACGACGAACTTGCAGTACTTGTGATTTACGAGGGCCTTGCTTTAATTTATCGGCTTTAGTTAATAGTGCCAATACTGGAATCTCACTACCAATAGCCCAATTAATTAAATCGCGGTCTAAATCTTTTAATGGATGACGAATATCCATTAAAATAACAATACCTTTTAAGCTTTGACGCTTTTGTAGGTATTCGCCTAGCGATTTTTGCCATTTCTTTTTCATTTCGATTGGTACTTTAGCAAAACCATAGCCTGGTAAATCGATAAGGCGCATATCGTCAACATCAGCTAAATCGAATGTATTGATTAGCTGAGTACGTCCAGGTGTTTTACTTGTACGTGCTAGCTTCTGATCGGTTAATGCATTTAATGCACTCGACTTACCTGCGTTGGAACGACCGGCAAACGCAACTTCAATTCCCGTATCAGCAGGTAATTTAGTAATGTCGGGAGCGCTTGTTACGAAAGACGCAGTATTATATTTGATACGAGATTTGAGCACAGGCTCTCCTAAAACTTAAATAAATAACGTTGAGTAAACCAAATTCACTCAGGGCGCGTATTTTATACTATAAAGGATGTATTAAAAAGCGTATTTAACCACCTAAAAACAGCACCTATGGTACATTTAAAACATGTTAAAGCTTAATCTAAGTCAAAACCCTGTAAATTATAAGCTTAATATGTGTAGAAAACGTGCCAGAGAATTTATTATCGTGTAGAATATATGTATTACAACATCACGATTGTAGATGATACAGGGTCGGAAACAGAGAATTCACCATGAAAAAAATAGCACTATCTTTAACAATATTGCTTGGTGCGTTGTCAGCAAGCAACGCAACAGCATTTGATGGCGATGTAAACGCAGGTAAAGAAAAATCAGTAACGTGTGCGGCTTGTCACGGCCCAGACGGTAATGCGCCGGTTAATATTTACCCTAAAATTGCAGGTCAACATCCAGATTATATCCTTAAGCAACTTCAGGATTTAAAATTAGGTATGACATCAGGCGGCAAAGAAGGGCGTATGGATCCAGTAATGAGCGCTATGGCTATGCCACTTAGCGAGCAAGACATGAAAGATCTAGCTGCTTATTTTTCTTCAATGAACATGACTGAAGGTGCTACACCTAAAGATGTTGTTGAAGTTGGCGAGATGCTTTTTAAAGCAGGCGATGCAGAACGTGGAATTCCATCATGTGCAGCATGTCATGGCCCACGTGGTAATGGCTCGTCACTTGCTAAGTTTCCAAAAATTTCTTTTCAGCATCCAGGATATATCAAGGCTCAACTTGAAAAGTTCCGTGATGGTACTCGTCATAATGACTTAAATGGCATGATGGGCGATATTGCAAAAAAATTAACAGATAAAGACATCGAAGTACTTTCTCAGTATTTAGGTGGCTTACACTAAAGTCGTATTTATTTAGTAGTTAATAATAAATAAACTACAATGTGTTAAAAAAAGCAGCCTAGGCTGCTTTTTTTGTGTCAAAAATTAACGATATCGTCCGTTTCAATGTAAGACATTGACCATGTCTGGTTGTAAGAAAAGTCTTCTTTTTATTTTTTATTATTGATTAACTTATTGTAATTTATGTTTATTTTTATATCTCAATGTAATAAAGATAATAAAAGTTATATAAACCAGTTGTAACAAAATCATTAACGAGTAAATTAACCACTGTCGCAAAACAACAATAACAAAACGGAAATAACTATCAAGGAAAGTAACGCGGCATGACTACATAGCATAAGATTAGTGCTACTAAAGGAAATAATAAAAAAGTGTCAGGATGACCGAAAATAATAAAAAACTCATGGAAGTTTAGTAATAAAAACAAAATGGAATGTAACAAGGAACGTAAAAATAATAACAATACGGACTGATAATAATAAAAATAATAAAGACTAAAAAAAGTCGAAGGGAGAAGTGTCCAGATAATGGCGCTCAGATTAGCAGGCGGTAGAGATGTTTTCTCTACCGCCTTTTTATTTGTCCTGTTACAATACCCACCGTTTAAAATTAGCGATTAATTAGCTAAGGCGCTTTTAAATGAGAGACCCAACCTCTAAGCGCAAACTGAATTCTTCTGGCTAGGCCAGCACTGCGATGCCCATTAATTTGCGCTTCGCTCAAAACCTCTTAAGTGAGATGATCAAGATATGAGTAGAACTAAAAAGTCACGCAAAAGCCCAGCAAACGGACCTGTTCGTTTAAGCCAAGATAAGCTTAAAGAAATGCGCGCATTAAAAGAGCAGCGAGTTAAAAAAAACAAAGGCGCTAAGCCAGGTTCTCGTAACGCGCCAGATTTACTAGATAGCGAAAGCCATAATGCTGGTCACGCGCCTAAAGATAAGCGTGTAGGCAGTAAAAAGCCGGTACCATTAATTGCAACTGCGCCTGAGCCTAAAGTTGAAATGAAACGCAACTTAAAACCAAGTATTGAGCTGAAAAAGGTAATCGAGCCTGAATTTACACCTGAACAAGAGCTAGAAGCACTTGAGAATGACGAGCGTTTACTTAAATTAGTAGAGCGTCATGAAGAAGGTGAAATGCTAACTGGTAAAGATGCTAAGTACTTTAATAGCCGTATTGCTCGCCATCAGGCGTTATGTGAAATTCTTGGTATTGAAGACGAGGATGAAGACGAGTTTGAAGATGACCTTGCAGATGATATTGAAAGCAAAGGCAATTCTGATTTCGATCAATACTTATCTGACGATTTAGCCAACGAATGGTTAGATGAAGACGACAAATAGTAAGGATAAATAATGAGTACCGCGGTAATTTTAGCCTTACTTTTAGGCGCTGCTATAATAGTTGGTCTGGCATTTTATGCGGGTCAGTTGCTGTATAAGTTAAATGCGCAAAAAAAGTTAATTGCTAAAACGCAGGCTGAACAAAAGCAAAAGCTTGAGAAGTCGCGTTTAAAGCGAAATGCCAAACTAGCCGATAGTATTCATTTAATTGCGCGTGCAATGAATGAAGAGCAGTGTGAGTTTTCTGAAGGCTGTTTACGTATTTGGGTACTTATGTCTCAATATGGCTTTGAGAGCGAGCGTGATTTAACGACACAATATCCTGGCATTTATAAAATGTACCAGGTAGTTAAAGAAATGCCGACACACGATGCACGTAAAAAATATGCTAAAAAAGAAATTTTTAAGCTAGATAAAGCTCGCTGGCAAGCTGAAGAAACACTTAAAGATGAAGTTAAAGCCGATTGCGCTAAAATTATCATCGAGTTTAAAGCCGCTCCTGGCAGCGATAAAGTGGTTTTTAACTAGCTTTAGTTTTTCGAGTACTCAAAAAAAGCAGACCTTGGTCTAATGCAGATCGTTTAAGCTAATTGAACGATCTTTCAAAGGGCTCATAATAGGCTACAACAGAAGTTGTGGCCTATTTTTATGTCTGAATTTATTAAAGAATTACACCTTACGACTGAGTTTTGCCA
>NZ_JASDCB010000121.1:0-4329 GCF_030408135.1 Pseudoalteromonas sp. APC 3691
TGGCTTCCTTCAGACCCCACCGTTGGCCAGTGACGCCCTTGCCATTCAGATTATCTTCCCCTTAGTCAGGGTGATAAGGCATCTTTCAGCCTATCGGGTTTGCCAGCTTCGCTGGGCAAACAAAAAAAGCGCAACGTGTTAAACGTTGCGCTTTTAAGGGAAATTATTGAGGGAGTTATTTAAAATCTGGCGAAAATGCTATACCTAACCCAGAGCGCCTGTACATGAAACCATAACTACCTTTACCGGACACAATTTAAGCTTTAGTGTAAGTGATATCACCGGTACTACGGGTAAATTTAATCGAGTAATTGTATTTATAACACTGAAAAACCAGTGGCAAATCCAGTGAAAAAACAACCCATCAAGTAATGTGCTTACTCCACCTGAGATTGAAATGAACAAGGACGATTTTTAAACATAATATGCAGTTTGCCTCAATAAGAAATTACTGCGGTAGCTCACGTTTAATCAAGAAACGCAAATATGCGTAAAAGGCTTCACCTATGATATAACTACAAGTGGATTAAATTTAATGGTAAATAACAATGAGTAACTCTATGTTTGATCACAAATTAAGTAGCCCAAGCTTGGATTTTCAACCACTCTACTTACAAGTCGCTGATAGTATAAAACAACTCATTGTTAAACGACATTGGTTGCCCGGCGAAGCACTACCAAGCGAATTTCGCCTTGCTGAAGAATTTAACGTAAGCCAAGGTACTGTTCGTAAAGCGCTTAATTTATTAACCGACAATAAGATAGTAACTCGTCGCCAAGGCGTTGGTACATTTGTATCAGAGCATACCTCGCAAGATGCCTTATTTAGGTTTTTTCCGCTACAAGCCGACGGCAAAAGTGACAACTCACCAAAGGCAGAACTGCTATCAGTTGAGCTTTGTGCAGCGCCAGTTGAAGTAATAGAAGCGTTACAACTCAATAAAAAAGACAAAGTTACCAAGCTTGTCCGTAGACGTATTCTCGATAACAAATTTTGCATGAGCGAAACTATATACCTACCGCAAAGCTACTTTCCTGATATACATAAAAGTAGTGATATACCGCACACACTCTATCATTATTATCAGAGTAAATTTAACCAAACAGTACACAAAACCCAAGACAGTATTAAAGCCGTACTTGCTACAATAGATGATGCAAAAATGCTTGCTATAAAAGCTGGCGATCCACTGCTGTTAGTATCGCGCATTACCGAATCAATCGAAGGTAAACGTATTGAATACCGCCTAAGTAAATGCCGTAGCGATCACTATCATTACCAAATTGAACTCGACTAGTTAAACGTACTTAAACTACTACTTAGCAATCCTAGCGCGTATTTTTAAAAGACAGCAAGCCTTACCTTGATACCTTTCTGCTGGCTGTCCATCCACTAATCAGCCGCTTTGCTTTAAACGCAGCATGATTCACTTATTACATAACGCATCTTCGAGATAAATTCCTATTGAAATAATTAAGTACCCTCCTTCCAGTAGGATTCTATTTATTAAACTTAGAGTAATAATATTGTGTACAAACGGTATGAAAACTAATTTAGGAAAACTTACCGAAGTAGGTATGAAACCCATTATTTTAATTGTTGCTGAAACACTTTGGATTGCATTATTAATACTTGGATTTGTAATTTGGAGCTAAAGAATTACATTATTTAGGGTATATCTCAAAAAATTTAGTAGGTAATTAGGTCATGTTTCAACCAATTAAAAGCTGTATTTTGTCTACTCTAAAATTGAGCGTAAAAATAGGCTTAACGCATTGATTCAACAAAGCTTACCTTTATTTTAAAAGTATAAAATATCATATTAATTATAACTAATTAGTTAAAAAACAAACAAACAAATAAAGCACTTACTCTAAAATAAATTTACAATAGGGCTTGGTATATAACTTAATTTACTGTTATCCTGCTTGCCATCGGGTTGACAGAAAACCCTATTTATTTGTAAGTACCACGTTGTTTTAGTAATAATCCTTCGCGCTATCCTCAGTTAAATGTATGTTTTCTTCCTGTTAAATTGCCTAATTTAAGGCGCACTTTTATTAATCCTTAGGATACTATTATGTCTACAACTACAACTGGTACAGTTAAATTTTTCAACGAAGCAAAAGGTTTTGGTTTCATCGAGCAAGAATCTGGTCCTGATGTTTTCGCACATTTCAGCGCAATCTCTGGCGACGGTTTCAAAACTCTAGCTGAAGGCCAACGTGTACAGTTTACTGTTACTCAAGGTCAAAAAGGCCCACAAGCCGAGAACATTGTTAGCATCTAATTGCTTTCGTAAAATGGGTTAGCAATAACCCATTTTGAATACTAGTTTGAAAGAAGTTCTGTTTTATTTGTTAGTACCCCGTTGTTTTAGTAATAATTCCACGCGATATCCTCAAGTTAACTATTTTTTCCGGCTCAATCGCCTCTTTTCAGGCACACTTATATTAATTTTTTAGGATACATATTATGTCTACTACAACTACTGGTTCAGTAAAATGGTTTAACGAAGCAAAAGGTTTTGGTTTCATCGAGCAAGAATCTGGCGCAGACGTTTTTGCACATTTTAGCGCAATCTCTGGCGACGGTTTTAAAACTTTAGCTGAAGGCCAACGTGTACAGTTTACTGTTACTCAAGGTCAAAAAGGCCCACAAGCCGAAAACATTGTTAGCATCTAATTGCTTTCGTTAAAATGGGTTAACAATAACCCATTTTGAATACTAGTTTGAAAGAAGTTTTGTTTTATTTGTTAGTACCGCGTTGTTTTAGTAATAATCCCACGCGATATCCTCAAGTTAACTATTTTTTCCGGCTCAATCGCCTCTTTTCAGGCACACTTATATTAATTTTTTAGGATACATATTATGTCTACTACAACTACTGGTTCAGTAAAATGGTTTAACGAAGCAAAAGGTTTTGGTTTCATCGAGCAAGAATCTGGCGCAGACGTTTTTGCACATTTTAGCGCAATCTCTGGCGACGGTTTTAAAACTTTAGCTGAAGGCCAACGTGTACAGTTTACTGTTACACAAGGTCAAAAAGGTCCACAAGCTGAAAACATCGTTAGCATCTAATTGCTTTCGTTAAAATGGGTTAACAATAACCCATTTTGAATACTAGTTTGAAAGAAGTTTTGTTTTATTTGTTAGTACCGAGTTGTTTTAGTAATAATCCCACGCGATATCCTCAAGTTAACTATTTTTTCCGGCTCAATCGCCTCTTTTCAGGCACACTTATATTAATTTTTTAGGATACATATTATGTCTAATACAACTACTGGTTCAGTAAAATGGTTTAACGAAGCAAAAGGTTTTGGTTTTATCGAGCAAGAATCTGGCGCAGACGTGTTCGCACATTTCAGCGCAATCTCTGGCGACGGTTTTAAAACTTTAGCTGAAGGCCAGCGTGTACAGTTTACTGTTACTCAAGGTCAAAAAGGCCCACAAGCCGAGAACATTGTTAGCATCTAACTGCTACACAATTTAATGGGTTAGCAATAGCCCATTAATATACTTATCTATATAGTTTTTAGTAAAATATCGTCAAAATCCCCTTCTATACATATTTTCCAAGCGCCATCTCATTTGCATCCGCAACTCATTAATTAGTGCATTTTTAAACACATTTACTACTATCTCTCTTGAGCGAAAGCTTTGTATTGCCTACAATAGCGCATACTTCATTCAATATAGAATATGACCATGAACGACACTACCGCAAAACCTGCTTTACCAGATCGCCTTTCTATTAACCCACGCAGCCCACATCATGTGGAAGAAGTTTTTGAACACGATATTGGTATCACGTTCAACGGCAAAGAGCGTTTTGATGTTGAAGAGTACTGCATCAGCGAAGGTTGGATAAAGTTTGCATCTCCAAAAGGCCTTGATCGTCGCGGACAACCGCTTTTACTTACAAGAAAAGGCACTGTTGAAGCCTTTTATAAGTAAGCTAAATATATTACTTATAAAATTAACTGAGTAAAAATTATTAAAATACCCAATATTTCTAGGTAAATTACTTAGTAAATATGGGTATTTATTTACCCATTAACATCAAATTTAATACCGACTCATTTAATAAAGTATTATTTCCGTTTACTATTAGGGCGTGTTGATCTTTGTGGTATGAAAAACAAACAGCATGAAGATAAGGTATAATTGAATTCGCCAGAAAACTTTACACCGAACCTACATGCCAAGATTAATGTTAACAGACGGGACATGGAATGTCTTATCAAAAGTAATGTACTTAAGTGGTCGAATTTATAATAAGCCCGACCATAGAAAAACGCTCGAAGGCATACTGTATAAGATGCGCA
>NZ_JASDCB010000122.1:0-3851 GCF_030408135.1 Pseudoalteromonas sp. APC 3691
CCCACCCTCAAGCACAGTATTGGTCTGACTAAGTATAGGGCGTTGCGCTATTTTGCACGCTGACCCACCAATACTGCCGAAACAGGTTACGGTTAGTTGTGTACCTCTAACTTCTTATGGCTTCCTTCAGACCCCACCGTTGGCCAGTGACGCCCTTGCCATTCAGATTATCTTCCCCTTAGTCAGGGTGATAAGGCATCTTTCAGCCTATCGGGTTTGCCAGCTTCGCTGGGCAAACAAAAAAAGGCGCATTGAGCGCCTTTTTATCTTTAACAGGTAATTACCAACCTTTTGATTTTACTCAACTGTAACCGATTTTGCTAAGTTACGTGGTTGGTCAACATCTGTGCCTTTAATGACCGCTACATAGTACGACAGTAACTGTAGTGGGATTGTATATACAACTGGAGCAATTACGTCATCAACATGATTTACGTTGATTACACGCATTGTGTCGTCTGACTCAAAGTGTGAATCTTTATCAGCGAATACATAGATGATGCCGCCACGTGCACGTACTTCTTCTACGTTTGATTTAAGCTTTTCAAGCAATTCGTTGTTTGGTGCTACAACAATAATTGGCATGTCGGCATCAATTAGCGCTAATGGGCCATGTTTAAGCTCACCTGCTGCATAAGCTTCAGCGTGAATGTATGAAATCTCTTTAAGCTTAAGCGCGCCTTCCATTGCGATTGGGTATTGCGACCCGCGACCTAAAAACAGTGAGTGGTGCTTATCAGCAAATTCTTCTGCAAGGTCTGCAATGCCATCAGCTAATAGTAGCGTTTCTTCTAATTTAGCTGGCAGCAGTTTAATGGCGTTAACAATCGTACTTTGATCTAAGCCTTTTTCTTGCGCAATAGACGCAGTAAGCATTAACAAACCAACAAGCTGCGTAGTAAATGCTTTAGTAGAGGCTACACCAATTTCAGTACCAGCTTTGGTCATAAAGGCAAGGTCAGATTCACGTACAAGCGATGAGCCTGGTACGTTACAAATAGTCATTGACCCCATATAGCCTTGCTCTTTAGCTAAACGCAGTGCAGCTAAAGTATCAGCCGTTTCGCCCGATTGTGAAATCGTTACTAGTAGGCTGTTTTCGTGTACAAACGATTGACGGTAACGGAACTCAGAGGCAATCTCTACGTTACAGCTAACACCTGCAAATTGCTCAAGCCAGTAACGAGCAACCATACCTGAGTGGTATGACGTACCACAGGCAATAATTTGTACGTGTTTTACGTCTTTAAATATTTGCTGTGCGCTGTCGCCAAAGGCATCAATCGCGACGCGGTCGTCGTTTAAACGTCCTTCAAGGGTGTTACGTACTGCAAGTGGCTGCTCATAAATTTCTTTTAACATGTAGTGACGGTAATCACCTTTGCCTGATGCATCTTGTGTGATGTTTGATTCAACAACTTCACGTTCAACCGCGTTGCCATCGGCATCAAAAATTTCTACTGTGTCGCGCGTAATGCGCGCTACATCACCTTCTTCTAAGAAGATAAAGCTGCGAGTCACCGGTAATAATGCAAGTTGGTCAGAGGCAATAAAGTTTTCACCAAGGCCTAAACCAATAACTAACGGGCTGCCTGAGCGCGCGACAATAATTTCGTTATCATTCGCTTTATCGAACACAACTGTACCAAATGCACCTTCAAACTGTTTAACAGCTGCTTGAACTGACGCTAATAAAGTGGTGTGCTGCTGACGTAACTGATGAATTAAATGCACCATTACTTCGGTGTCGGTATCTGATAAAAACTCGTAACCGTCGCCTTTAAGTGCTGCACGCAAACTTGCGTGGTTTTCAATGATACCGTTATGTACAAGCGCTAATTGATTGCTTGAAACATGTGGGTGAGCATTGGCTTTAGTTACACCGCCATGAGTTGCCCAACGAGTGTGTGCAATACCTGTGTGACCGCTAACACCAGCTTGTTCAAGTGCTGATTCTAAGTTTACAACCTTACCAACTGCTTTAACTGTATTAAGAGTATTACCTTCAAGTAAAGCTACACCTGCTGAGTCATAACCACGGTACTCAAGACGCTTAAGGCCTTCAACTAAGATTTTATTTACTGGACGTTCTGCAACAGCCCCAACGATTCCACACATAGTGTCTCCATTAATTTTTTAATTCTAGCAACTCACGGCGTAGTTACTAATCCATAATCTCTGCGCAAATTAGTTTTACACCACATGCCTCAATCGCTGCGCGTTTATCATGCGCTAAGCCACTGTCGGTTATTAATGTGGTTACTGTTTGCCACGGTAATTCTAAATTTGGTATTTTTCGGCCAATCTTTTCTGACTCAACCAGCACAATAACTTCGCGCGCCGCTTTAGCCATCACTTGGCTTAGCCCAACAAGTTCATTAAACGTGGTTGTTCCTCGCGCTACATCAATGCCATCGGCACCAATGAACAGCTGATCAAAATCATATGAGCATAGTACATTTTCGGCTACTTGCCCCTGAAACGATTCCGAATGCGGATCCCATGTGCCACCGGTCATTAACAGTGTTGGTTCGTTTTCAAGTGCTAATAAACGTGTTGCCACTTTAATGGCGTTAGTCATAACAACTAACCCCTGCTTAGTAGCCAACTCAGGGATCATCGCTGCAGTGGTGCGGCCGCTGTCAATAATAATGCGGTTATGATCGTTTATAAGTGAGGCTGCCGCTTTTGCTATTGCTACTTTGCGCTTTGAATCTACTTCATCGCTAACAATTTCTTTAGGTAGTGCAATAGCACCACCGTAGCGGCGAAGTAATAAGCCACTTTTTTCAAGCGAGGTTAAATCTTTTCGAATGGTTACTTCTGATGTTTGAAACTGCTCAGCTAGCTTTTCAACAACTACTTCACCTAGTTCATTAACCTGAACCAGTATATTGTGACGACGCTGTTGTGTGTTTCGTTTAGTCATAAAGCTCGTGAATTAAGTTTCGTTTCGAAAGTTATGCGATTTTAAACGAAACAACCTAAATGGCAAGTGAACGAGCAAAAAAAACACAGTTTTATTCTAATAATAATAAAACTAAAAGTACGGTAAGCTATAACTAATTAAGTTATAAAGATAAATACAATGCAGTCATTTAACAGTATCAGTAAAGAATACTTAGCACAGCGAAAGCAAGCAGGTGAAACCTGCCGTTTATTTAATAAGAGCCCAAGTAAAGGCAACTTAAAACGTATCAAAGAGTTATTTTTAAAGTCGGGTGATGGTGTAATTATCGAATCAGGTTTTCATTGTGATTACGGTAATCAAATCGTTATTGGTGATCGTACTTTTATTAATATTAATTGCACACTTCTTGACTCGCCATTAGCCAATAACTCAATCACCATTGGTGATGACTGCTTAATAGGCCCGAACGTTCAGTTTTTAGCTGTATCACATGCTACTAATCCAGTAGAAAGGCTTAATAAAGAAAACTTTGCAGCACCTATCGCGTTAGGCAATAACGTATGGGTTGGCGCAGGTGTAATTATTTTAGCGGGTGTAAGTATTGGTGAAAATAGTATTGTGGGTGCGGGTGCTGTGGTTACTAAAAATGTAGTGCCTAATACTGTAGTAGCGGGTAACCCAGCTCGTGAAGTAAGAACACTGTAGATATTCTCGATGTGATTTTAGCGTCAGGAGTCACTACGCTCGCTCGCCCTACGTGATATGTGTTGATGTGAGTGTATATTAATTGCGCGCATTTACTTTTTTGCAGACGTAAAAAAGCCCGAATCGTTAGATTCGGGCTTTCTACAATTTGAAGCCTGGTAATGTCCTACTTTCACATAGCAAATGCTACACTATCATCGGCGCTGTTTCGTTTCACTACTGAGTTCGGCATGGA
>NZ_JASDCB010000123.1:0-3604 GCF_030408135.1 Pseudoalteromonas sp. APC 3691
GCTGCGGCGGCGAGATTACTTGGAAGGGCTAGCCTATTTCGTACAGGTGGTAGTGCAACTCGATTGGAAAAATATGGATGTGAGTGATGTGATTGAAATTTAATAATTATTTTTGGGGATCCCTTAGGGTTTTAGGTGTGCTGTGATAAATAGCAAAGGTGCCTAACAAATCAGCTTGAGTCGAAAAAATAGGTGTTGACCAACATGACCTAAGATCAAACTTTAGCGCTAAATCTTTAAAGTCCTCCCACAGCGGTGAAGTTTCAATATTTTCTACAATTGTGCGCGACTTCGAGAATGCGGCAGTACCACATGAGCCGACTTTTGGCCCTATGTAAATACCATTAAGCAAATCACAGTACTCTGGATGAATATTAGGGGCTGCGCAATGAAAGAGCTGCTGGCCTTTAATTGATAAAATGGAACACCTTGCAGACTCATCATCAATAATCTGCTCTATTGATAAACAAATTTCAGTAAGCACCTCACTTAAAGGTACCCCTAATGCAATTTTGGATAAAATGCCTTGCTGGTGAGATAATAACTTTTTTAACCTATCCGTACCCATTTTCCTTTACCCATATTATTTATACACATTGAAACAACAAAAGCTTTAAGTAAGCGCTTTTTTCTATGTAGTAAAGTTCATTATAGTCATGATTAGTAAGTTTTTTATTTTATTGGTAAAAATAATCGGGCCTGTCTTAAATAATCATAGTTGCGTATTACTGAACACCTATTGTTACTATATAAACAAAACTACAATATTAAAGCTAACACTTTGTTACTTAAAAATACTGTTCAAAATTATTAAGCTATTTATACTATAAGTAATGGTAAATATTTATTGAGGTTACAGTGCAGATCACACAAGGTATGGAATACTTTTTTTCGGGGTTTAAATTAATTAGCCAAAAAGGGCTAAAGCGTTTTGTCCTTATTCCGCTATTAATTAATATTTTGCTATTTATAAGCTCAATGTTTCTTTTAATTATAAAATTTGAAGAATGGATCACTGCTTTAATTAATTGGCTTCCTGATATTCTAAGTTGGTTAGAATGGCTTATCTGGCCTACAGCAATATTTGTTACTTTATTCAGTTACGGGATGCTCTTTACAGTTATCACTAATTTTATTGCTGCCCCTTTCAATGCGCTCTTGAGTGAAAAAGTTGAGCTTTACCTAACAGGTCAAAAAATTAACGATGACGGCTTTGCCGAACTAGTTAAAGATATACCTCGCATGCTTGCCCGTGAGTGGACAAAACTATGCTACTACCTTCCCCGCGCAATTGGTTTTTTTATATTGTTGTGGGTTTTACCGGTTATTGGTCAAATACTATGGGTATTGTTTACTTGTTGGATGTACGCAGTTCAATACGAAGACTATGCGTTTGATAACCATAAAATTGACTTTAAGCAAATGAAAGACGATTTAAAATCTAAGCAAGGTTTGTCATACGGATTTGGTTTTGCTGTTATGTTGTTAACTGCTATCCCTTTTATAAACTTAATAGTTATGCCAGTCGCAGTGTGCGGCGCAACACGTTTATGGGTTGATAATTATCGTCCAAAATATCGCAGTTAATTAAAAGTTTGCTAACTTTTCAATATCCGAAGTACACCACATTCTAGATTAAAAAAGCACCTAAGATGCTTTTTAATCTATTTTTAAAGCAATAAACTCAAGCGATGCCCGCCTTGGTAATGCATCGCTTTGTTTATCTACTTCTTCAAATTTTTTAATCAAAATACTAAAGCGCTGATTATTAATATTAACGGTTGTAACTTCACCAATTTTTATACTGTAGTTTTGCTGCTGATCAAACAGCGTTAGTATCTGACCTTTTTCACGCTCTACGTATAAATAAGGTGTTTGGTCTGGCATTTTTAAACGAATGACATTGATTTTACTTAGCTCATGTACCGCGACCCAATTCTGACTCTGCATTAACGTATTATAACGACTAATACCTTCAGGCTGATAAACAACATCTTGGCTTATAAAGCATATCTTACAGCCCTTTACTGATTCAATTCGCCAGTCAACAGCCGTATTTTTATAATATAAATTATCATTTTTTAGTAACCACTCACGTGCATTGTTAGTATCGCTACACGCTATTAGTAAGCTAAAAAAAACTACTACAGATAATAAACTTAGTGCTTAGCATTGGCTTCATACTATTGCTCTTTAATTGCTTTTAACTCAGCAATAATTGCACTACTTGGCTGCGCTTCTTTTATATAAATGGGCAGCGTTTCAATATTAGTAGGCGAGCTTTGTAAATTATACACCTTACTGTTATTTGTATTTGGCACACCAAATCGATTACCTGCACTTTGCATATAAAACTGTAAATTAAGCATGCTCCACTCATCTACATAACTCAGTATTGATACCGTCTTCGTTACCACTACTTGCCATTAATAAGTAATGAAAAATGGGTCTGCGGGTTATATCGGTATATTCCATTTTATAAGCAAATAAATTAGGGCTACTTAAATCGTACTCAAACGGAGTATAGCTATTAAACGGGACAACATTTCCGCCACCTAAATCAAAGTTTTCCGGCGCAATATCGCTATTTTGATCAAATAAATCACCTACATCAAAATGAACGGTGTAGCCTTTATTTGCAAATACACTAACAATTTTTTCAAGTGCAGTTCGATGAGGCGTTATTCCAACATCACTACTATCCATATAATCTATTTCAATAAATATATCTTTTTGTGAAGTACGCGCCCCCCATTCATACAGAGGCAGCCCAGCAAATGTTGCTCCCTCTGTCTCTGCGCAATCTGGAATACCGTCTTTATCATCATCTATTGAGCAAGTTATATCGTTAGGCCCTGCCGGAGTGTTGAATACTGAGTAGTTCCAGTCTGTATTTTGGTTGGTATCGGTTGCGCCGAGCGCACGCTTTAAGCTGGCGCCCTGCTCTGGCAGTATTTGTGCAGCATTTTCTCCTTGCCACTGCGAGGCTGTTACTGGCTCTTGGGTTGAATTTCCAAACTTAACAAAATCGATAGTTTGTGTACTCGCACTATTAAGTAATTCTGCAAAACCATTTATGTACCAATAAGGCCTAATTTGATCATTCGCGTTACCAACAAGTACAAGCTTTGTATTATTTAATGACGCACTTGCTAAAAAGTCATCACCAAAGCGACTTTGTAAAATAATATAGGCGCCATTTAAAAGCTCTTTATCAGGCAGCGCAAATACTTGCTCATCACTCAGCGTACTATCAGACATATTAATACTGCGAGCTTTAAGAGAATAGTCTTGTAAATTTACTGTTGCACCGGTGCCATTATAAAGTTCAACCCAAGGTAAGTCGTTACTAAATTGCACAGATGAAAGCTCTGTTATTTTTATATTTTGGCTAGAAGTTGTAAACGAGGTGGCAGTTTGCGCCAAAATAGTTGTGCTATCAAAATTAGCTAAATCAGCTGTAACACGAACAATATACACGGCAAGATCATTATAAATTGAACTTATAGAGCAAGTAGTGATCAGATCAAGGCATAATAATTACTTGGTCGCATAAATATGAGCACTACTTTTCTGAAACATTTTAATTCAATTACAGATCCTC
>NZ_JASDCB010000124.1:0-3548 GCF_030408135.1 Pseudoalteromonas sp. APC 3691
TTTCAGTATAGCCAATTGTAAACGAGTGCTAAATTTGTTGGCAAGGTGGGTGAGACGACGATTAAGGGCAATTCAGTTAAGGTTGTGGAAAAACCCAGCGAGGTTGCATAAGCGACTAAAACAATTATGGAAAAAGCCGCCATTTAAGTTCATCAAAATGAACTCATGGCGAAACTCTCTAAGTCCATTATCGAATGTAGCGATGCCAAACCAATGGTTTGAGGAGCTTGGTTTATATCCAATAGAAAAAGTGAATACGGGATGGCTTGCTTTATCAGCGTTTAGGAAATAAGTTGATAAAATGTGAAGGGTACAGGAGCCGTATACGAGGTCCGTACGTACGGTTCTGTGAGAGGGATGAGGCATAAGCCTCACCCTACTCGATGTGTTTATAAATCGCGGCTATTTAAATTTAACCGATTTTGTACTGCGTGTATAAATACGTTGTTCGGACTTTGTCCACTCACCCTTTTTTAAATAAGAGGTCGATACAAGAAACTTATCGTCTTTTAGTTCACTCATCGATTTAACCTTTGTAATACCATCTTGGCTACCAGTTACGTCTTCATAGGCTACAAATTGAGTAGGGCTGAGTACTTTCATAGTGCCTTTTGTGTAAAATCCAGCGGTAGTGAAGTAGTAAAATACCAAAGACTCTTTTTTACTGTCGTAAAAAATCATCGACTCGCCGCCATACTCACCTTCATTAATAGAGTGCTTGGTATGTATCGCTTTACCGTTTAAAGCACGCTCCCAACGGCCAACATCTTGTATTTTTTTAGCACCTTCAGGTACTTCAAAGTCAGCCTGCCAAGTACCTAAATAGGGCTTAAATACGGCAAGTTCTTTATCAAGGTTGGTGGATGTATCGGATGCATAGCTACTAAATGTTAATAAGCATAAGACTAAGAATATCGCTTTAAAATATGTCATAATTTGGCTCTTGTTTTTGTAATACCAATGCCAAGTATAGGTGATAATTAATTGATAAAGAAAATATTAATCACGTTCTCATTGCTTTATTTAGCTGCCATTTGGTTAGCTTACCCACTGCAATACTTACCTGTTTATATACCGATATATGTACCTGGTTATATAAGTGTATTAAGTGCTATAACTTTTTTAATGTACGCATGGGATAAGCGACAATCTAAGCGTTCTTCACATACAAAAGTAAACCGCACGCCAGAGCGTACATTGCAACTACTTGCATTATTTGGAGGATGGCCGGGAGCATTACTTGCTCAACAATTACTTCGTCATAAATCGCAAAAGCGACGTTTTATTATTGTGTTGTGGTTATGTATTTTAATTAATGTAGGATGCAGTATTGTCGCTATTTATTTTCCAGATTTATTGTTAGGTTAAAGTATAAATAGGAAAAGGACTTTTTATGACCAATACAAGATCGGCTGGCGTGACTTTAACGCTTATTTTATTTTTATTAATACCAATGCAAGGATGTGCAGACATGTTTGGGTTCTTTAATAAACAAGACGTTACGTTATCGTTGCCTGTAAAAGGCAGACTATTAAATAATGGTGAACCCCAACAGGGCGTTAAAGTAACAAGAGAGCTGATTTACGGTGATACTTATATTGATGAAGCTATAAGTGATAACAATGGTTACTTTTATTTCGATAATAAAACAATACGCAGTTCAAAGCCTTCAAACATGTTTTTTAATAGCTCTTTGCTACAGAGTATTTATATTGAAAACAAAAAAGATGAAGATTCAATCTTGTGGTATACCACAATACAGTTCACCGAAGAGCAAGCACTGATGTCTGATATATTAAATAACTTTGAATGCGAACTTAGTGAAGAGGCTAGAACGTACGATATACCGATAAAAAATACGGGTCAATTTTATACAGTTTATACGCGTTGTAATACCAATTCGCTTAATTAAGTGGTCTATTTTGAGGGCGGAAAAACGTGTTGATAGCTAGGCAAAAAATTCGCTATTTAGTTGTTCTAAATGAGAATTTTTTAACGCAGGTAGCGACACGTTTAGCCCCGCAAAATGATTAAGTATTATTGCGGATTGGTATAAGTTATAGAAATTAGTGAGAAGTTTTATAAAGCCACTAATGTTCATCTATTAGTGGCTTTAATATGACGATTAACGTTTTAACTGTGCTTCTTTTTGGTTTAGTAAACGAATTATAGGGTTTTGCTCTAATATTTTACTTTTCAAAATATAACCAATAATTAGTCCAGCTATAAAGCCCCCAATATGCGCACCATAATCAATGCCATCAGGGCCTGTTACTGCACCAAAAATGTTAAATCCTAACCAAATAGCAAAAAACCATACCGCAGAAAGTTTCTTCTGATAAATTACAAACATAAAAGTAAGGCTTGCGTGTCTGAACCACATTAAATACATGCCAAATAAACCGGCTATAGCGCCACTTGCGCCCACACCTGGAATTGTAGACATTGGGCTTACAATGTAGCTTGCAAACGATGCTAGAAGTCCACAGACTAAATACCACAACAAAAAGCGTTTATGACCTAACACGTCTTCTAAGTTATCGCCAACGATGTATAAAAAGTACATATTGCCAACTAAATGCATTATTGAACCATGTAAAAATACGCAAGTTAATACAGTCCATAGCTCATTACCTTTGCTTAAATCTGCAGGTGTCATGGCAAAGTTATCAATAACATAGCTAAATGAGCTCGGGTTTAAAAAATAAAGTACAAAAATCAATGTATTTAATACAATAAGGCCGCGAGTTACCCAAGGAGTCTTTTGTGGTTTAATATTATATTCAACAGGCATTTGCGTTAAAAATTGGAACAAGTAGGTTTTCCAACTCACTTTTTGATTTAGCTCGCCTAAACTCGCTTTTATTTCAGGGCTTTTTTCAACACTTTCAAGTTCGTCTTTATCAATCCAAGTACCATCGCAGTGTCTACAAACATCAATTTCGGTATGAAAAGCTTCCAGTAAGTGAAAACGTTCTAAACTTTTTTTACAATCCGGGCAGTCAAGCTCAGAAACGCCTAATTGCTCACCAAAGTGAGTTTCAAATTTATCACCTTCTGGGCCGTCATTTATCTCGGAAATCATGCGATTTACTTCATTTTTTTCGAACCATAAACCACCACATTCACGGCAAATATCTATTTCTTCACCCTGATAATTGGTTACTTCTAATGGGTGATCTTTACAATGTGGACAGCTTTTAGTTGGCATTTTTAAGTTCCTTTAACGAACCAACAGAAATATCATTCTGCTGTAATTCCATTTTTAATTGTTTAGCGCTATTTTTTAAAGCCGGGAGTGTTTGAGTTTTAATTAAGTTTGTTATTTTTGCTAATTCGATAGAAGCCTGTTTAGCTGATATTTTTCGATTTATTGCGGCATTTATGACAAAATCAGCTCGAGAATAAAATCGACGTATTCTAGGGGCTGTTGATCTTTGTAGTACATATATCAATCAGCCCACATTGGTAGCCACATCATAGTAAATGCTAAAGCGAGCATTGAATGATAATTTCGTTCAAGCTTTTCATACCGCGTGGCT
This sequence comes from Pseudoalteromonas sp. APC 3691, assembly GCF_030408135.1. Taxonomy (NCBI): domain Bacteria; kingdom Pseudomonadati; phylum Pseudomonadota; class Gammaproteobacteria; order Alteromonadales; family Pseudoalteromonadaceae; genus Pseudoalteromonas; species Pseudoalteromonas sp. APC 3691. The sequence continues at coordinate 3,543 of NZ_JASDCB010000124.1, forward strand.
ATCCCT